>JAOZLR010000272.1 GCA_029934735.1 Bacteroidales bacterium | reverse complement strand
AGGTTTTCTTTATTTGCAATTGTTGCCTGAACATTTGCTCCTTCAAAGCTAATCTCTACCTCAATTTCAGGATTAACAAGCAATCTACCTTCAACAGGATTGTAAAGAATAGGTGAAATTTCAATGCGTGCTAATCTAACACCTCTCATTATACCAAGGTCAACAACTTTTACCAGATCAGTACCATAATACTGATTTGTTTCATAAGCATCCTGATTAAAAATAAAATCAACATCCTCAGGATTATCACTTTTTGAAAGTGACGGCTGTGTTGGCATTATATAATTTGAAATACCATAATCCGAAAGATTGCTCTCAACAACATAATCTGATGAAAATGTCACACTAATTGTAGCACCCAAAGGAACCTCAATCAGTTTATTAAGAACAGGAAGTCGCGGTTCCCCTTCATACATTGTGTGTGAGTATTCAGGAACACTTAACATAGTAAATCTTCCTTCTTTTGTTTTAACTTCAAAAAAGTTAATATCAGATAAAGTACTTATTACAGTGAGTGAAGTATAGCTGTTGTTTACAACCTTAAAACCGGTCGTTTTATCGCTAACATCAATGTTTCCTGCAAAGAGTGCCGTTGTTAAAAACCCAAATATAATAATCAGAGCCTGGGCTTTTCTAGTAAATGTAATTTTGTTCATTATTAAAATTTTTTAGTTTTTAAATTGTGATTCTATTTTTGTTTTGATGATTACAAAAGTATAAAATAAAAATATACTTTTATTACTATTTTTCTGTTTTGCCTATTCAAGACAATAATAGTGTTAAAATGGTTGTCTGGATTTATTCTTAAAAGGAATTATTTACTGGTTTTTTGTGAAGTCTGCAATTCTTTGATTCAAAAATTGTTTTGTTATCTGACGAACAGGATACCAGGATGTAAAAAATCCGATTGCTATAACAATTCCAAAAACACTAATAAAATCCATAATCTCCATTTTAACAGGGTAATAGGGAACAATAAAAGCATTGGCTTCACTTCCCAGCCTAATCAGCCCAAATTCCATTTGCACCCAGCATAATGCAGCGCCAAGAATCAATCCGGTAAGCGCACCAAAAACAGATATCATCATTCCTTCAACCCTGAAAATCCGTTTAATAGTCTTTTCATTAGCTCCCATACTATAAAGGATGGCTATATCTTTTTTCTTATCAAGAATGAGCATTGATAACGAGCCTATGAGATTAAAGGTAGCAATCAGAAGAATAAATGACAGTATAAGAAAAATCGCCCATTTCTCCGACTTCATTATTCTATACAGCAGTTCCTGTTGCTGAAATCTGTTTTTTACAATAAACCGATTGCCTGTAATTTCTTTAACCTTCTCTTGTATTTGCTCCATATCTGCCGAAGGATCAAGCCTGATCTCAATGTCAGTAACTTCATTTTTATATTGAAGTAGCTCTCTGGCAAGATCAAGAGAAATAATTACATATTTTGAGTCAAACTCCTGCTGGACTGCAAAAACTGCCGACGGATAAACCGGCATAATGTTAAAAGCATTATCAAGTCGTCCGAGAGTCTTTCCCAGCCTTTTCGGGACATAAATAAAAACAGGATGTTCAAAATCATTTATTCTCGCACCAAGATGATAAGCAACAAGATATCCCATTATCGCCATATCGGAATCACCCATTTTTAGAATGAAATCGCCATCATACAACATTGTATCTAGCGGATTATCATGAAGAAAAGCATCACTCACTCCCTTAATAGTTACGATATATTGCTCCGACCTGAACTTCAACAGCGCATTATCTTCGACAACCTCCGTATAACTGACAACCCCTGGCAACTGCTTTATCTTTTCAGCATCAATTTCGGAAGCATCAAATGCTTTTCCCTCTTTAAGCTCAATCAATAAATCGGGGTCAAAGGTGCTATACAACGATTTCACCAAATCCTCAAAACCATTGAAAACCGACAAAACAACTATCAGAGCCATTGTTCCGACAGTAACACCAACAGCCGATATCAGCGAGATGATATTTATAATATTATGCGATTTCTTTGAGAAAAGATACCGCTTTGCTATGTAAATTGAAAAATTCAAATCAATTATTATTATCTATTTCCAGGCTTTCACTATCAATCCTGTCCCCGTTTTATGTTTTAGATTAACATCAAGCCAGTTTAGTATCAGGGAGAAAGGAAAGATTACCAAATAATAAAAAGGCAACAATATAAAAAACAGCTTTGAAGCATTTACCATTAAAATGGGATATTTCATCGACAACTTCCAGGAGATTTTTCCCGGTGTTCCATAATCGTAATATGCTTCAGTTTTTGAAAAGCCGGATTTCTTTAATTTCTCCTGAATTTCATTAATATTGTACCCGTCTCTGACATGCTCATCAATAAAAGATTCACCGTGGTCATGATCGTGATCATGAACATCAGAGCCTCCCTGATCAGAAGGTGTTGAAATTAACAACATCCCTCCCGGTTTTAACGAAGCATGAAAATTCTTAAAAACCTCAACATCTTCAAGGATATGTTCCATCACATCAACGGAAAGAATCATATCATACGCTCCGGGATTCTGATATTTAACAAGATCAGCAACCGAAAATGAGACATTTGTCCTTCCTATCTGACCAAAAAAATTATTGCAATCTTCTATTTGCTCATCTTTCACGTCCACACCTGTAATTTTCCAGTTTTTGTTTTTTGATGATATGAAGAAAGCATATTGCCCGAATCCGGAGCCGGCATCGAGGATATTCAGATTATCACCCTTACCCTTTGCCCACTTTCTGATCTCCTTTTTAATATGCCAGGTTCGTAATAATAAAAGATCAAGCAGTCTGTAAAAAAACTTCCTCAGAAACGGTGTTTTATTAAAGACATTACCGAGACTTCTTTTTATGGGATCGTATTGCATATTAGTTAATCTAATTTATTAAAACTATTTTTTATTGAGATGTGCGTCCGTGCATCTTCACATTCCTGCCATTCCTATCACCATTTCTATTATCATCTACCATCTTCCTTCTTTGTATCTATTAATCTAGCATCTTATAATCTAGTATCTTATGTTTAAACCTAATCATCCAACAATTTCTCAATATTTTCAATATAATCAAGAGAGTCGTCAAGAAAAAACTTAAGATCCGGCACTACTCTAACCTGTTTCCCAATCCGCTGACCGAGTTTAAACCTTATATCCTTACTATGGCTCCTTACTTTTTCAATAAGTTGCTCCTTATCATTTGTAGCAAAAAGGCTGAGAAAAACCTTTGCAACAGCAAGATCACGTGTAATATGAACCTTTGTAACTGTTATCATTGCGTTTCCAAACAGCCTACTCCCTTCACGCTGAAAAATTTCACCAAGATCACGTTGAAGCAGTCTTGATACTTTACTTTGTCTTGTTGTTTCCATAGTGCAAAAATAATATTAATATCAACTAAACTGGTGATTATTAAAAACCACCTGACATTTTTCATACTTTTGCGCACATAAAAATATTTTTTAAATGAAAAGTGTTTGTGTATTTTGTGGTTCAAGTACGGGCTTGAGAGATTCATATAGCAATAATGCCCGTTTACTTGGAAAAGTGTTAACCGATAATAATATCACATTAGTTTATGGTGGAGGAAATGTCGGGCTAATGGGAATAATTGCCGATGCTGTAATTAATGCCGGCGGACGATCAATTGGAGTTATGCCAAAAAGCATTGCCGAGCTTGAAATTGCTCACGATAATCTTTCAGAATTGTATCTTGTAGATACGATGGCTGAAAGAAAAGAGATGATGGCAAAGCTTTCGGATGCCTTTATTGCTATGCCCGGAGGGTTTGGTACTCTTGACGAACTGTCTGAAATCCTTACTTATAATCAGCTTAGGATTTGTGACAAGCCAATGGGACTACTCAATATTGATGGCTACTTTGACGGCTTGCTGAATTTCTTTGACCATGCTGTAAATGAGCGGTTTGTCAGGGAAGAACATCGTAAAAACATTATTGTTTCAGACAACCCGACTGAGCTTATCAATAAGCTGAACGAATATGAACCGGTACAAATCGGGAAATGGATAGAAGATATTAAAGTTGAGGCAAGCTGAAACCTGTAAGGTTTCTGTGGGGATTAGAGTTGGGAGTTATGAGTT
>JAOZLR010000043.1:6401-12932 GCA_029934735.1 Bacteroidales bacterium | reverse complement strand
AAGGAATACTGGCATTTTGATTATGGAAATGTTATTTGGGCAATAGAAAAAGGGAGGAAATATGCTAAATATGGCATAATAATAAAAATCAGCACATAACAAAGATGTATATAGTTTATGGCAGGTTAGGCATTAAATATGAGCATTTTAACACTAAATAAACATTGGTGTAAGTTGAAAATTATGTGTTTCAAAACCGCCACAAAACCATATACTCAACGTTAGTGGTTATTATAAAAAAATGAAACATAAAGAAGAACATAACATTTTTTATAAACTTAAACTCAAGATTATGAAAAAATCAATTTTAAGCTTAATAGTATTAACTTTAATATGTGTAACAGCACATTCTCAGGTTGACACCATAAGTGAAAACATCTATCAGAAAGACGGTAAATTAGGAATTGGGATTAGTGATCCAACATCAAATATCAGCGTATTAAGTACCGATACTATAGAAACTTATGAAAAACTACTAGAATTAAAAATTAATGGTATTTCAGATTCTTATATTCAATTCAGAAACAACACTAATTTATATAATAAATTTGAACCTTGCATTCACGCAAGTACAAATTTTTCAGAAAGATCTGCTTTAATGATAATGGGTAACATTTTAAAAGATGGTGATATAAATAATAACGCAGTTATAAATATCACACCTTATGTTGATAATGGATTAGGTTGGCAGAATGGAGGATATGATTACCCAGAAATCAGACATTATTTTAGAATAAGAGGGTATAAATCAGGTGTTGGCGATAAGCCCCTATTTGAAATTGATCAAGATGGTAATGTTGGAATAAGTACAAAAACTCCATATGCAAAATTAGAAATAAAGGATGGCGATATATATATTAGTGATATCGAAAAAGGAATAATAATGAAATCTCCTGACGGACAATGTTGGAGGGGTACAGTTGATAACTTTGGTAGTTTGAATTTCACACTTATTACTTGTCCTGAGAATGTTTCAGTTGCAACCGGTGGAACAAAAACATCAACACATATATTAATATCTCCAAACCCAACAGAAAATAATGTAAGACTTAGAATTGAAGACTTAGAATTAAAAAAATTAAAATATTTTGTATTTGATGTAAATGGAAAAATATTGGATCAAGGAAAAATTAGGAATAGTGAACAAATAATTGAATTGGCATCATTTATTTCTGGAATATATCTAATAAAGATTATCGACAAGAAAGGAAATATAATAAGTACAACAAAAGTAATTAAGAGATAAGCCCAGTTTATAATCGAATAGACTGCCACGCTCCCGAATGATTCAAAATATTACTATCTTTGTGGATTATAGTATTGGGGTTTGACTTTCAGGCTTTACTCTACTATAATATAAAAATATAATATGACACAATTATTAACAGTCGGAGTGATTGGTAAATCATTAAAAGAAAATGAAAAACGAGTAGCAATTCATCCAGAGCATATAAAACGTATTCCTCTGAGGTTTCGAAAACATATCACATTTGAGGTAGGATATGGATTGAGATTTGGAATGGATGATAATACAATAGCCAAACTTACTTCAGGACGAGTTGCTTCCCGGGAAGAAATACTGAAGGATTATGATTGTGTGATTATGCCTAAGTCTTTAGCGGAAGGTTTGGCTCAAATACATGAAGGTGCAATTGTTTGGGGCTGGCCACACTGTGTGCAACAACAAGAAATTACTCAAATATCCATTGAAAGAAAATTAACACTTATTGCATGGGAACAAATGTATAACTGGAGTCGAGCGGGTGATAAAAACATGCATATTTTTTACAAAAACAATGAAATTGCAGGCTATGCCGGTGTAAACCATGCGTTAAACCTTATTGGTGTTATAGGAAACTATGGGAAACCACGAAAAGCAGTGATATTTAGCTTTGGTTCTGTAAGTCGAGGAGCGGTTTACGCCCTGCAAGGCCAGGGAGCAACTGACATTACAGTATATACCCGACGAAAACCAACAGATGTAAGTAATCAATTGCCTACAATAATATTTAAACAAATGATTAGTGACGATTCAGGAAACCTGCTGTCAGTTGAACCCGACGGTAGCACTCGCCCGTTTTCGGAAGTATTATCAGACGTGCAAATAATTGTTAATGGCACTCTTCAAGATATTGAGCATCCATTAATGTTTGTGCCTGAATATAACGCAGATAAGTTGATGAAAGGTACTCTTATTATTGATATAAGCTGTGACGAAGGAATGGGATTTTGGTGTGCAAAACCTACATCATTTGAACACCCGATGATTAATGTTGATGGTATATTTTATTATTCAGTTGACCACAGCCCAAGTTATTATTGGAATTCTGCTTCATGGGATATTTCTGAAGCCTTATTGCCTTTTCTTCCAATTGTTATGAGTGGGCAAAAAGCATGGGAAAACGACAAAACTATATCAAAAGCAATAGAAATAAATAATGGAATAATTCAAAATCAGAAAATTATTTCATTCCAAAAACGCAACAAAGAATATCCATATAAATATCTTTAATTGATATTATGACGAAAAATCACATTGTATAGTCGAGTAAGCTACCCCGCTAGTAAACACTGACGGTGACTCGTACTGTAAAAGTAAAAAATCAAATCAACCCGATATCCCTCATTTTCCAGAAGCATTTTGCAGTTGCGTTTATGTCGGCGGCAGCATCGTGGGCATCTTCAAAATCTTCACCGAACAGTTTTATATGCAGCTCCGAAAGTTTCGGCCACTTGTAACCGTAAGGTCCCGGAATCCGGCAATAGTTTGTTGAGTTTTTCATTGTGCAAAGTCTGGGCTTGTTGAAAAGATTTGACGGAATGCGTTTTCTGTAGAACTCGGCTCCGACAATCTTCTCATCGAAAGCGATGTTGTGAGCCACAAGGGAGTCGGCCTTCTCTATCTGATCTGCAAAAACCTGCAGAACATACTCCAGTTCATATCCATCTTTGTGTGCACGCTCTGTTGTTATACCATGGACTTTAGATGCTTCTGCCGGAATTGTAAATCCTTCAGGGATAATAATGAAGTCTTCACCATCAATTCTGTTTCCTGTCTCATCATAAATAAGCCAGGCAAGCTGAACCATCCTTGGCCAATTGCTGCTGTTACTTACAGGAGCCTTCCAGTTTCGTGGAAGTCCTGTCGTTTCCGTATCAAAAAATAAATACATAATATGCTGGTCTTTCAAAATATTTACAAAGCAAAAGTATATTAATTTTCCTCGCAGGCAGTGTTGGTTGTTCAAATGTTTTGAACACATTAAGCATCACTTCTTAATCGTCCGCTTAAAAAACACATATCCGTTCTTCTCCCCGAGTTCTCTGACAGTCCAAACTGTTCGCCAGTGCTTCTCTACTGGTTTTTTCCCTACAATATAAACATCTTTATCCACATCCTCATATATTAACCATTTCAGATCAGTATATTTGGGATTTTCGGGTGGCTGAACTTTTGCATAATAATAGTGAGCATAACTTTTGAAATTGCTTGTTACAACATAGCAATCTTTTCCCTGAAGCGTTTTGCAAAACTCTATCTCTGCATTTTGCGAATACTTCTCAATCCTTCCAATAAAAAATATCAGACCCAAAAACAGGAACAGGGCCGTACCCAAAAATAGAGTTTGAACTCCTCTTAAAATTTGATCTTTTTTAAATAATAACATTGAAATTATTGCAATCATCAATAGAAATATCCCTGGAATCATTTCCAAATATGTCCAGTTGACCTGTGCATTTAGGCTTGCATATACAAATGGATTATTCTCAAATAAGGGTTTGATAAGTTCGATATTTCTTCCTATCCAGGGAACCAAAATAGTGATAACGATATAAACGCCTGCAATAGAACTCAACAAGTATTTCATATTGTTGTTGAATCTTATTTTTCCGTCAATGATTTGACTAATCACCAGTGCTGCCAGGAAAGTAAGAGGGAAATATGCTAAAGAGGAGTAATGCACAATTTTTGATTGTACAATTGAAAACAAAACAAGAACAACCCAAAAGAGGATGATCATCCACCTCCTGAAGTCCTGCTGAAAGTCTTTTTCCGGTTTAATCTTCCGAAAACCTCTTATAGCAAAAACTGAAGCAGGAAAACATCCGAAAAGTAAAACAAGTATGTGGTATCCGGGAACTCCTCCATGACCGGCATCAGGTGTGCTCAATAACCTGACTTGGTATATAATGAATTGTTCAATAAACCAGATGCCGTGGTGTGCAATTTCAACTCCAAACCATAAAGATACAACCAACAATGAGATAAATGACCAAATGATAAAATCAATAATACTAATAAATGATTTGAATCTGTTCATTACCCAGTAAACACCAAAAGCAAGAACCACTATTAGATATGCTACCGGCCCCTTTGTAAGTATTGCAAGGCCTATGAAGAATCCTCCAAAAATCAGATAGTACGACTTTGGCTTTGCAATTCCTTTAGAAAGATTACTTCTTCTCCAGGAAGCTATGATGAGATTATACAGGCCAAGGAAGATAAACAGGTTGAAAAGCGGGTCAATAATTCCGGATTTGAAATAGAGTAGGGGCAGGATGCTTCCAAAATATGCCAGTGCCCACAAGAATCCGAATTTCTGATTGAAAAGCTTTGTACCGATTCGATAAATAACAAGCAGCGTAATAATCCCGGTTATTGCATTAGGGAAACGTGCTGCAAATTCGTTAATGCCAAAAAGCTTCATTGACAGAACTTGTATCCAGAAAAAGAGCGGAGGTTTTTCCCAGAAAGGTTCATAATTGACCTGTACTGTCAGATAATCACCCGTACGGATCATCTCTCTTGATATCTCGGCAAAGTTAATTTCGTCCCAGTCGAACAGATGGACACCACCAAGGAATGGGATATAAAACAGTGCTCCTAAAAAAAAGAGTATCAAGTAATTACGTATGTTACTGTTCATCTGAATTAAAGTAGAATAACATCCTCCTCTTTGATTATCGGTTTTCCTAGAAAATGAAGAAGTAATTGTGCCACTGTAAGTGTGTCCTTCTGGCAATAGACAGCGATCCTCTCAAGGTCTTTTTCTTTGTAATAGACCTCTGCAACCATACTGCCGTCAATATCATCCTTTGGAGTTGGTATCCCGAAAATGGAGGCAAGCAGTTCGAGTGATGTGTAATTCTTTCTGTCGCCGAATTTCCAAAGCTCCATTGTGTCTAAGTGTGAAACTTCCCAGGGTTTTTTGCCTGCTGTATTTAAAATATTGGGTAGCTTGATGCCGTGAACCAGCATCCGTCTTGCGATATACGGAAAGTCGAATTCTTTACCATTGTGTCCGCAAAGCTTATTGTCAGGCTTGTTGTAATGTTTGTTTAGCAGGTCGGCAAACCCTTTCAGTAACTCCATTTCATCATCACTGTAAAATGATTTTACCCTGAACTTCCCGCTTTTGATAAATCCCGCCGAGATACAGATTATTTTTCCGAATTCAGAATAAATACCCGCCCTGTTGAATATTATATCTGGAGTGTCATCTTCATTTTGCTTGATCCTTTCAGCTTTTTTATCCCATAGTCGCCTGAAGTTGTCCGGCAGTTTGTCATAATCTGAAACCATTGGTACGGTTTCGATGTCGAGAAAAAGTATTTTTTCAATATTTAATTGATATAACATAGTTTGCAAATTTGATTGCATAAAAATACAATAAAATTAAGAACAATTTGATATTTTTACAAAATGTTTAATATCAGAAGTATTCTATTTCTGTTTGTATTTATACTACTTAATCTTTCTTGTAATAAGGATGAGGATATAAGTATTCCCGTTGTAGATGTGCTCTCACCTACTGAAAATGATATCTTTAGTGTGTCGGATACAATACCTGTTATTGCCACGATCAGGGATGAGAGGCTGATTACAAATGTTCAGGTTGTTTTGGTGAATGAAGATTTTACACCTGTTGCTAAAGAATACAATTTACATCCTAACAGCAGTAGCTATGATTTGGACTTGTCTTATGTAGTGGATGAAAATTCTCTGGAATCAGGCACATATTATATTCTTGTGAAGGCCAAAAATGAATCGAAATTCAAAAATGTTTATCGGGAGATAAGGATCAAGGGGGAGCCATTAAATCTGGAGAAGATATTGGTCGTAACAGGTGAAGGAGAGCAGCACATTAGTGTGAGCGGGATCGACTCGTCTCAAACAGTTTCTCTCCTGTTCAATGTTGATATTGATTATGCTGCTTCATCCATTAGCAGTCAGTTTCAGCAGTTTTACCTTGCTGGAAAAACATTGGTTGATTTGCACACTTTTTCATTGGATGATAATTCGGTAGAGTGGGATATTCCTTTAGGAATGATACCACCGATACATAATGATAATTGTCTATATGCTGATGAGTATCTTTTTGTAACATACAATTCGTTATATATCAGAGGTTATGATGATAATGGGGATGTTGTGTTTACTACTAATGTAACTTCACACGACAAACCCGGGGCAGTTTTTAGATTGAATGATTATGTTCTTGTTGATATGCAAAAACAGAATAGTGCCGG
>JAOZLR010000043.1:1804-6301 GCA_029934735.1 Bacteroidales bacterium | reverse complement strand
ACTATTCAACAATGCAGCTTGTGCAGTTTATGGCTGATATTGAAATTGTCAATATCAGTTATGAGTCTTTGAATAATGATTTGTATCTCTCCTCGTCAAAAGAGGTTAAGAAGTATAAATTCCCTGAAATGATGTTGGAGAACACATATTCGTTTGAGGATACAATAAAAAATGTTCACCTATTGTATAATAGGTGAACATTAGAATTGTCGGATAAACATCAATTAATCAGGAAGTAAACTTTTTCTTTTCAACGTCCCATTTAATATAAATAGCAGTTTGATTTTTAGAGATAAACTCCAGGTATTTTTTTGCTAATTCAGGATCATTCCTTTTAAAAGTCTCATACACCTGTCGTTTACCTGTGTGACCATAGATGATGTTCAATCCTTGTTGTTCCTTTTTTGTCATAATATTGATTTTTTGAAATAAGATTACATTACCTTGATTTGCATTTCGACAATTTCAATGATTGTGCCAAATAAGACATATATTTGATTTAGTGTCTTTTACAGTAACAGGGACATCTTTTTAGTTGTTTTGGTTGTCTGGGTTTTTTGATTTCGGATAATGATTTTTAATATTTCAGGAGAATTTATTGGCTGGCGCATTTTTTAAATAAAATATCCAAATTTTTATCTTTTTTGCTATCAGATGGAATTTCAGTGGTTTGTGAGTGCTTGAAGGTTGTTTTATAAGAGGCCTGAAAAGGATGAACCTATTTACGTAATCGGAGAGTCATCATTGTAAATATTGTTACTTTTGACCAATGAAACCAGAAATAATTATTACGGAAGATGGTTCAAGCAGTTTGTATGTCAGTAGTTTGAATGAAAATTATCATTCAGGGTTTGGAGCAATTAATGAATCTGTGCACGTTTTTGTCAGAAGTGGATTTGATAAGGCAGTTGAAAACCGGAAAGAGTTGAATGTACTTGAAGTTGGTTTTGGAACCGGGCTTAATGCTTTGTTAACATTGAAAGAATCAATCCGGCAGGGAATCATAATAAGGTATGATGGTATTGAGCCTTACCCGTTAAGCCGCGATATATTCTCAAAACTAAATTATCCTGATCTAATTAATATTAAGAATTGTAATTCTATTTTCAATATGATGCACGAAAGTTTATCAGAATTGGATATTAAGATTGGAAATGATTTTTTGCTTCACAAGATTAAATCGGTTTTTGCCAATGTTAATCTGAAGCCGGATTTTTATCATCTGGTATATTTTGATGCTTTTGCCCCTGATGTGCAACCGGAACTATGGGAACTGCCTGTTTTTCAGAGGCTATTTGATGCAATGGACAATAATGGTGTGTTGGTAACCTATTCAGCTAAAGGGCAGGTTCGCCGGAATATGCAGCAGGCTGGATTTAAAGTCGAAAGGCTTCCCGGGCCAAAAGGGAAAAGAGAGATGTTAAGGGCGATAAAGAAATAGAACTGAATGGAATAGGTAAATAGTGCCGACTGAGGGCTGCCGATTCAAAAATACAACCACTCGGGGGTTCAACAGCACAAGGCCTGCATCCACCCGAAAGGTTTTATCAATTGCTGATTGCCGACTGAGGATTGCCTACTGCCGATTGAGAACCATCGTCTCTCCTTAATATCCGGTTCTTTAAATCTTAAAAGTGTCAAAGTCTTTGATTCCACCAGATGTTTCATTTATGCTGGTAACTTTTGCCCACACCGGGCCTTTGTGACACCACAATGTAAATTGTGTTAACTGATCCTCCTCTCCCTCAGCTTCAATATATACAGAACTGTCAGACTTGTTTTTAACAAATCCTTTTACTTCATATTTGTTTGCGATTTCCACGCAGGAGTATCGGTAACCAACACCCTGTACGCGTCCGAAAACCTGAAGATTAATATGCTTTTTCACAATAATTGAAATAGTTATAATACAAAACTACAAATAATAAGAACCAATATAATTTATTATTGGTAAAAATTCAGGGAGTCAGCCTTCTTGTTATCAGACTGTTAATTTTATGAAAGACCTGCATAGGGTTAAGGCTTCGCCAGATTACTTCATTTAGCGTTCCGCCTATTGCAAGGTAATAGTCAATATGGGCACTTTCAATCTCGCTGATAATGTAATCTCTGAAATTTACACATGCAATCCAACCATCTTCGATATCTTCAAACCATTCCTGATAGTAGTCATTCTCTGCCGAATGAAAGTTCAGGATGTTCTCACCAACAAGAATAAATTTATTAATTCCCTGATCAATCAGATGGTCTGCAATATTTCTTTTAAGAAACATAATATCGTTATACAGAGTGTCATTCCATTCGCCAAAAAGCTCAATGATACAAAATCCCTCTTCGTAACTGGTATAAAGAAGCTTTATGTAAAGTGTTGCAGAACCAATATTATCCCATTGCGGGTGAATGTAGTGATCGTAAATGACATCGGTAAACTCAATTTCGCTGTTCATGCTTCCATAAAAAGGAGATCGCCCATCATTGGATGCAGTATATAAGTTTCTCCAGCTGTAGTATGGTTCAATTTCGTGCATTATACTTTACTTTACCTGATGCAGGACAGTTTCCCGACATAAAATATTTTGCAAAAATAGAAAATAATGATCAGAATTTTTCAAACTGGCCATAAATAACCGTATTTCCTTCATAGGTTATGATCCTGAAATTATCAATCAGAACTTTTGTTTTTGATTTGTTCCAGATAACTACTGACAAGGTTATCCCCTTATGATTTAAATTGATATCCGACAGCTTTAGCGGTAAATAGACGGTCTGCAGTTCATTAACCCTGCTGATGAAATCCGTAAAAGGTATGGAGCGCCAGTCTATGACTTCGTCGCCCGACCTTATTTCGGAGATCAATAGCACCTCGGAAGGGTCTTTTAGAAAATATGCATCAAGTGAAATGAAAATAAGGTTATTTTTATTATTAATTATGCTATCAAGTTCCAAGGTTATTCCGGGGCTGTAGTTTCTCCATTTTGATAGCTGCATATAGTGATTTGTTGCAGGGTTGTTTTTGGGGAGAATAAGGTTTTCGGGAACCGTATCCCATTCCGATATTAATGTGGCCTCATAATTATTAATTGATTCAAAGATAATTTTGTCAGCAGAAGTGTACTCCATATCTTCCGGTTTTGTTTTCTTCAGTAGATAGAAACTTGAGGTGAACCAGGTCTTTTTTTCAATGATATTTGGGAAAATATCCTCAGAAATTTGCAAAAACTGAGGGTCAGTATAATTTGCCCAGGCAAAAATAACATACTCCGTCCTGATTTTTTTCAGCGAATCACGGAACTGGGTATAACTGCCAAGGCTATCAAGATATATGAAGTTATTGTCAGGAATGTTAAGCTTATCAAGATAATAGTCGTTGATCTTATCTATTGTATTTAAAATTACAGTCACATTCTCCTTTCCGAATTTGTTTTGAGCTTTTGTCGATTCTTTTATTATTTCTTTAAATCCGGAAGCATAAAAGTATTTGTAATACTGTCTGTTGAATATCAGCGTGTATATGCTTGCCGAAGCTATTAGCAATATAATCAGTATTTTAGGCGCTATCTTTAATTCTTTAAAATATGAGAACAGAGCCATAAGCAAAAAGGGAAAAGTAAATATCAGTACTGAATACTGAATAATCGCACTTACAAAAACCGAATAAAAAAAGCCAATTAAAAAAGTGATAGAAAACCATGAAAGACCTATTATCCTGAATTTGTTAGCCTCTTTGATATTATCTGTGCGATAGAAAAAGCTAAGGATTATCAGTGCAACTGTGGTCAGATAAAATATTATGCTGAAATGAAGAATGAATCCCAGGTAATTAAATAGAAACATAGAATCCGGCTTGCCCAGCCAACTCTCAATTCCTTTGTATCCAAGCTGTGTAAAGAAGATTGGCAAATGAGGAATATATAAAATAAAGATAATGATGCCTGCCAGGATGTATGATTTCAGGTGCTTTTTGGGGATGAAGAAAAGGCCTGTGAATCCAACCATAGCTACTAGCAAAAGACTGAAATGATGATTGTAGGCATTCATTGCACTTATAATGATGTAACCTGCAAGAAACCAATAGTAATTTTTACTACGATTGAAAACCACATTTGTCCAAAACCAGACCATCAGAAGCGCAAGAAACATCCCGCTTATATATGGCCGGGAAATCACACTGTACATAACTGTGTATTGAATAACTGCAATATATGTTGCAGTTAAGAGGCCAACAGTCCTGTTAAACCACCTTGATGCAATTATATAAGAGAGGAATATAGAAACGATTCCCATTAATGTGAAAGGAAGTTTAACAACAGGTTCAGATGAGCCAATCCATTTTATCCAATAATACATAAAAACCTGAACTCCTGCCGGATGAGTATCTGTTTTTTTTACTCCATATTCGATAAGGTCTCTGAAATTATCGAAGCTCGTACGGAAAAATGCACTGAACTCATCATAAGTAAAGGGAATTTCAGAGTAATGATAAAAACGCAGTACGCC
>JAOZLR010000043.1:0-1704 GCA_029934735.1 Bacteroidales bacterium | reverse complement strand
TGAACTCATCATAAGTAAAGGGAATTTCAGAGTAATGATAAAAACGCAGTACGCCACCAATCAGCAATATAAATGCAAGTAGTATGTAGTCAGGTTTAAAAACTCTGTTTCTAAAATCCATTGTGATAATAATTTACCTGGCAAAAATAGTGTTAAAATTGTTTGACATTTGAAAGTATGATGAATTTGTTAATGGAATACAGAACAGAGAAGTATGGTGGAATTGGAATACTGGAATGTTGAATGTGGATAACAATAAAAGAATTTTAGTCCCGGTAGGGACGAAATATCGGTAGATAATTTTGTATAAACGATAAAGTGCCGCGAGGTACGAAATATCAAAAAGTAATACCTTCAGATGGGCAAGTATTAATTCATTTAAAAGATTTTAGGATACTTCTCCGTATTTGATTCATGCATCATATTATAAACCGCCTCAAAAACATCCTCTGCATTTGGATTTGAAAAATAATCTCCATCAGTACTGTATGCTGCTCTGTGGTCTTTGGCGGTAACTGTACGAGGTTCTGAATCAAGGTGATAATACCCACCCTGCTCTTCAATTACTTTTTGCATCATAAATGCTGTTGCTCCTCCGGGGACATCCTCATCAAAGAATAAAATTTTGCTCGTCTTCTTCAGAGATTCCACAATTGTGTGGTTGACATCAAAAGGCAGTAGTGTCTGTACATCAATCAGCTCAACTGAAATGTCGAATCCTTTCAGCTGATTTACTGCGTCTTCTGCAATTCTTACGCAGGAACCATAAGTCACGACTGTCACATCATTGCCTTGCTGGAGAATTTCAGGCACTCCAACAGGTGTTTTAAATTCTCCGATGTTGGTCGGCATCTTTTCGCGAAGGCGATAGCCATTCAGAGGTTCTATAATCAGTGCCGGGTCGTCGGATTCGAGAAACAGATTATAAAAGCCTGCTGCTTGTGTCATATTCCTCGGAACGCATACATTCACACCCCTGATTGAATTTATCACCATACTCAGCGGTGAGCCGGAATGCCATATTCCTTCCAGCCTGTGTCCGCGTGTGCTGATGATTAGAGGTGCTTTTTGTCCGCCTTTTGTTCTGTATTGCAGTGTCGCAAGATCATCACTTAACACTTGCAAACCATATAGCAGATAATCAAAGTACTGAATTTCTGAAATTGGCCTGAGTCCGCGTAATGCCATCCCTAATCCCTGTCCGATAATCGTAGCCTCACGGATCCCCGTATCGAATATTCTGTTAATACCATACTTATCCTGCAATCCTTCATAGGTTTGATTAACCCCACCGATATAGCCCACATCTTCGCCAAAAGCAACCAGTTCGGGGTGTTTGTCAAACAGGAAGTCGAAGTTCTTGTTTAGGATAAGCCTTCCGGGAACCATTTCACTTTTTTCACCATATTCCGGTTTCCTGGGTTTTATATTCAGTGCCGAGTGTGATGACTGGCTGAACAGGTATGAGTTATAGCGGTCTTCATTATCTTTTAACTCTTCTTTTAACCAAGCTGTTACATTCTTTTTAAGCGAATTCATCGGATTGCTGCATTCATCGCAGATAAGTCTGAGAATTTGCCTTGCAGAAGAGATTATGTCTTTTCTGATTGGGTCGGCAATCATTTTCAGGTTTTTCTTTATTGCATCAATCTGAGCTGTCTGCGCACAGTTGCAGGTTGTGATGTCCACCATTTTGATGAAATT
>JAOZLR010000271.1 GCA_029934735.1 Bacteroidales bacterium | reverse complement strand
CAAAATCGTGTGTTTGCTGTGGTGGCAAATAACCTGCAAGGGCTTTTAATGGAGCGCCGAACATTCCGGGGATAAGATATACAACAAATGTAAAAGTTATGATAGCCAATCCGAGACGGGGTACACTTAAATATGGATAATCTGAGTCGTTGGCGAATTTTATTTTCCCGAGGAAATACATTCCCAAGAGGAAGAATGTTACTATCCAGATTGCCAGGTAAATATCCCTGTCGAGGATACCCCAGTGGTAAGTCTGATCCGCAATACTCAGGAATTTCAACCCAAGAGCAATTTCGACAAATCCAAGCACAACTTTTACCGAATTGAGCCAGCCACCTGATTTGGGCATCTGTTTCAACCACCCGGGGAAAAAGGCAAACAGGGTAAAGGGCAATGCAAAGGCCACCGAAAATGCCAGCATTGCAAATATCGGTTCGAAAACCGCCCCCTGCGCCGACTTAACAAGGACCGTTCCGACAAGCGGGCCGGTACACGAAAATGAAACAAGTACCAAAGTCAGAGCCATAAAGAAAGCTCCGATAATACCACCTTTATCAGCTTTTGAATCTGCTTTGCTTACCATCCAGCTTGGAAGTATAATCTCAAACATTCCAAGAAAAGATGCAGCAAAAAACATAAATATCAGGAAGAAGAAAACGTTTGGCAACCAATGCGTACTTAACCAGTTAAAAATATCGGTCGTGACCGTTTTTCCACCAACAAAATATGTTATCAGAATAATAATAGCAATTGGGATAGTATATAACAAAACAATTGAAATTCCATAAGCAGATGCCTGGATTCTTCCCTGCCTTCTATTTTGACCACCTTTAAGGAAAAATGTGATTGTCATTGGTATCATTGGGAAAACACAAGGAGTGAGAAGTGCAACAAAACCCCAGATTATTGCTTCTATTATAATGTCCCACATTGATTTATTGGCATTAAAACTTAAATTTTCATCGTTGGAAGTAACTTCTACCTGGTTTGAGGTTCCTTTAGCAGGCTGGTCTGTTGCAACTGCAGCTTCTTCTCCTGTTCCCGGAAAAGAAAATTCAAAATCCCTTTCGTCAGGAGGAAGACATTTCTCATCGTCACAACACATAAATTCGAGATAGCCTTTTATAGTAATCGGATTGGGGAAAGTTATCTTGATTTTTGTTTTGAATTCAGCTTCATGAGAATAAAACTTCAGAGTCATATTAAAATTGGGGTCAAACTCTTCAATAGGTTTCGTTTCGTTAAGTAGAACCTGAAAAAGACTATCACCCTCATTTTCAAAATCCTCAACCTTTGTAATTTTAATATTTTTATCAAGAAATTCAAAGCCGTCAAGATTATCAAATACAAAGGCAGTCGGTATCGGACCGTTATCCCCAATGTCTTGCGAATATAAATGCCAGCCGTCTTCAATGGTTGCACTGAAAACTAATTCTGCTTCATTGTTCTTAAGCTCTTTTTTTGAATAACTCCATTTTACCGGTTCTTCAATTTGCGAAAAGCCTGCATTTACAATTAATAAAGCCAAAACAATCAAATACAATTTCTTTTTCATCTGCATATCCGTTTATGTTAAGAAAGTGATGTAAAAATGACAACCAGATTAATTGAAAGGTTGTCAATAAGAGCGCAAATTTAACTATATATATTTATACCATTAAATATATAACTGAATTTTAACAACTTTTATGGAAATTACCTGACCACCTCCAGCAGCAAAACGGATTTCGTCCTGCCTGTTATTTTATACCTGTCATCTATACGGTATCCAATTATCCATGCAATATCGTTACCCGAAGTTAATACATGTATTTTTTGTTTTTCAATAATTGAAATCTTCTCATCAATAAAAAAATCACTGAGCTTTTTTCTGTTTTTCATTCCCAGGGGATAAAAGAAATCACCCTGCTTCCATTTCCTGATTGTTAGAGGAAATTCAAGTTTGCTTTTATCAAAAGATGCAAAAGCCGGATCAGGGATAATTTTAAAATTAGCAGTTTTTTCAATAGTCTTTATTGTGATATTTTCTGGATTTATTAAATAAGATGTGTCGGAATAAATTTCTATATTCTCTTCATTTTCACTCTCCGACTTAGCAATAATAAACTCGTTTCGGTCTTTAATAAGAGTATGAGTTTCCGAAAAGAAAGTTTTGCCGGAAATCGCATCAATTGAATTGATAATATCTTCAACCTGAGCATAGTTGAATCCATATTCTGATAAGATTTCAAATAAAAGAGTTCTTCGGCTTTCAATACTTTTCAACTTTGAAATTGAAATCTTTATTAGTTCTTTTTCCGAAAATACAAGCTCCCTTTTCATCCTGTCTATCTCTCTTCTGTAAACTTTCTCTGTCTCCCTAAATCTTTCAATATTCCCTGTAAGCATATCCCTATATTCCGGATTTATCTCCTTCAAAACTGGCAACAGCCTGTGCCTGATGTTATTTCTCAAATATTTAACTTTGCTATTTGAGCTATCTTCCCTGAAACTCAGATTATTCTTTCGCGCGTATTCTTCAATATTATCTCGCCCTGCAAACAACAAAGGCCTGATAACCCTTCCCTGTCTGGGTAAAATCCCGTGCAGGCCTGCAATACCTGTTCCACGCAAAAGGTTGATAAAAAAAGTTTCAATCTGATCATCCTTATGATGGGCCGTAGCATAATAGATGAACCCTTCCGTATCGCACAAATAATCAAACCACTTATATCTCAGATCACGGGCAGCCATCTGGATGGAAATACCTTTTTCAGATGCAATTTTTTTTGTGTCAAAATGTTTTACAGAGTATTTGATCTTGTGTTTAATGCAATAATTTTTCACAAACTCTTCATCACCATCCGATTCATTCCCCCTTAGATTAAAGTTGCAATGAGCAACAGCAAAGTTATATCCTGCCAGCCTGAAAAGATCTGTCATGACCATTGAATCGAGGCCAGCACTAACTGTCAGTAAAAGCTTTTCATCGGAATTGAAAAGCTTTTCATCTTCTATATACCGAAACAAGTCGTTCAACATATGGCAAAGATACTATGTTTTTCTGGCAACCAGTATTCCACTATTAAAGTTCCGAAATACAATATATTATATGTACATTTGCAGCCGAATTAATCCAGACATAAATTTCACATATAAATTAATTAAACATACTACTATGGAAAACTTTGACATTGAAAAAATTTCAAACTGGCTTTACGACCTTGCCGTTACAAAAGGTGTTACGATTTTAATCGCATTGGTTGTTTTAATAATCGGATTATGGGTTATTAAAATTAGTGTTAACTCTCTTTCAAAAATGATGGAAAAGAAAAATACAGACCCATCATTACGACCATTCTTAAAATCAATGGCCTCAGTACTGCTTAAGATTATGCTCATTATTAGTGTTATGGGTATGATGGGTATTGAAATGACCTCTTTTATTGCTATTCTTGGTGCTGCCGGCCTTGCAGTTGGATTGGCTCTTTCAGGCACTTTGCAGAATTTTGCAGGTGGAGTTATGCTTCTTATTTTCAAGCCTTTTAAAGTTGGTGATTTCATTGAAGCACAAGGCTTTATGGGAACTGTTCATGAAATACAGATTTTCAACACCATACTTAAAACACCTGATAACAAAACTATTATTATTCCCAATGGCGGACTCTCAACCGGACCAATGACAAACTTCTCTACAGAGCCTACCCGCCGTGTTGATTTTTCATTTGGAATTGGTTATAGTGATGATATTAATAAGGCTAAATCAGTGCTTGAACGTGTTTTAACAAGCGACTCAAGAATTCATAAAGATCCGGAACCTTTTATCGCAGTTGGTGAACTTGGTGATAGTTCGGTTAATTTCACAGTAAGGGTTTGGGCTGACGGAGCTGATTACTGGGGTATTCATTTCGACACAATCGAAAAGGTGAAAAAAGAATTTGATAAGGCTGGTATTTCCATTCCATTTCCACAAACGGATGTTCACCTTTTTACAGAAAAATAAATCAAATATAAACAAACAAAATTTACAGAAATGAGGAAGATTACATTAATTATATTAATAATTTTTGGGACTATTGGATTAAAAGCACAGGAAGCTGATACTTCATGGAAAGTCAACAGTGACATATCGCTTTTAATGTCGCAGGCTTCATTTACTAACTGGTCGGCTGGTGGTG
>JAOZLR010000270.1 GCA_029934735.1 Bacteroidales bacterium | reverse complement strand
CCTTATCTTTATACAGAATCATAGAATCTACAACAATTCCAAATTCAAGTTTAGGTTCAGGTTGACTAATCTTCTCAATAACTGCAAGGGTCTTGCCAGGACTGTGCTCCCTGAGGGCAACAAAATAAATGATTAACAATCCGAGGGCTATTAGTATGGTAATCTCAATAATTCTTCTCTTCATAAACTACGTTTTATGTTATAAGTAATAACAAAAAAATGCCAAAGATAGTATTTATTGAAATTCAAAATCCCGTTAGGAGTTGAATGTCGGTAAAAACTGAAGCATAAAACATCTTTAAGTCCCGTCAGGGACGGAAGACCAAACCAGGCATGCATTTAACGCAAGCCTTACAGGTCTTCATATTTATTTTACAAGCAACTTCTTAACTTCCGAGTTGTAGGATGTTCCCTCTATTCTGTAATAGTAAATTCCGGGCATCCAGCCTTCAACAGAAGCAGAAACCGACTGTTTGCCGTTTGTCAATGGAGTTGACCAGACCTTCTCTCCTATTGCATTATAAACAGACAGTGTCAGGTTATCGATTGTGTTTCTCACTGAATAGTTAAACCTTACAGTTGATGAAGCAGGGTTCGGAACAGGATTCGATAAAACTACAGGTTGTTCAATATTAGCAACTCCGGTATTCATATCAATAATCATCACCTGCACATCATCAAAATAAAAACCGTCTTCAGTAACATAGCCGTCGCTAACAAGCTTAAATCTAATCTTTATACCTGAACCAATATACTCATTCAGATTGATCTCCTCATTGACCCAATCGGTCTGGAATCCGTCATATAATGGCTCTCCTGTTGCCTGATTACTATTACCCGACTTTGTAAATTTACCTTCTATCGGTATCCATGTACTTCCACCATTTGCTGATACTTCAACCTGCACATAGTCCCATCCTGCTTCAATCTCCCATTTTGTCCAGAAGTTCAACTGTGCATAGCCTGCTGTTGTCAGATCTATTTCATCATTAAGAGTAATAATGTTTGTCTCGTTATTTCCATAGTCACCTCCAGGCGAATCTGTTATTGATGCTGAAGGCGAATGATAGCTACTTGTTATTGTTGACCAGCCACCACTCCAGTTTATTGTACTATTACAGTCATCTTCAAAAATAGCTACTGCCTGACCATAAACTTTTGTAAGTGTATCCGAAATTTCATATTCACCATTATTAACAGTAAGTAAAAACTTCACTTCTGTACCTCCTGAAACTGAAGGATTAAGCTCGTATGCAATAGAGTCGTTATGCATCTCAAACATATTAAGTCCCACATACTCCATAGGATCACCTACCGAAATAATATTATCACTTACAGGAACCAGTGAAACGGTATATGTTCCACCATCTTCAAGGCCAAGGCGCTGAGCTTCAAACTTTATATAGCCATTCTTCTCACTTAAAATTATTGGAGTTTCGTCATTTGCAACCAAAAACTTTCCTGCAAAGGCAGCCAACAGAACATCCTGAATCATATTTTCCTGTGCTATAGGAATAATTCTGTCAATGGAACAATAAAAGCCATCGTCACCTCCACCGAGTTCAGGAGTAAATGATAAAATTTTACCTTTAGTAGTCTGCTCACCATACATCCAGTCGTTGGCATCACCATTAGTAGGGTATATAGTTGTACTGCTTGCTCCATAAGTGTAATGGCTATCCTGAGTCATCATTTCCGCATAAGTATTCATAAGCTCTTCATCCGGGCTTGGGTCTGATGTCCATCCCCAGGGGTATAATAGAAGATTGCTGTATGTATGGTAATTAAGTGCAAGTCTGAATTCATGATTATTTGCAAAATCTCTCATTGCAATTACTTCTGGTTCTGAGAAGGCAGCTTCACCCCTGTAAGTTGCATCGCATGGATCTGGTGATGAGCCACTATTATCATAGCCCCACTGGTAACCATAATTCCGGTTAGGGTCAACACCCATACAACTTGTACCGGAATTTATCTTGCGATTTTTTCGCCACATTCCTCCACCATTGGGATTTGTAGTTTCGTTATAAACATAACCATCAGGATTTACAACTGGCACAAAGTACATTTCCGTATGGTCAACCAATGCTTTCATATTAGGATCGGTATCATAATTCTCAAGCAAATAATACATATAAAACAAGAGCTGCATCATACTAGCCGGCTCACGTGCATGATGTAAACCCGTGTAAAGAACTTCCGGCTCCTCTTCATTAACTTCCGGATTATCAGATATTTTAACCATCCACAATTCTCTGCCTTCAATTGACTGACCAATTGATTCTTTTACTGAGATCAGGTCGGGAAAAAGATTGTGCATTTTGTCAAGATGATAAACAACCTCATCAAAGGTGCAATGCCCACCCATCGAGCCAAACTCGAAATTTTCGGGAACCTGCCAGTCACCAGGGTCTTTATAATCGGCAATACTTGTTGATTTTCCAATATTCCTGTCAGCATAAAATTTGCTCACATCATCAATCAGGATTTCAAAATTGATACCCTTCTCCTGAATCTTGTCTATTTCAAACTCCGAAAGGTCTGTAATCAGGAAAGCTCCTCTTTTCAGGATTCCTTCGGTAACATCAATTCCATCATTGGCAAGTTGTGCCAGGCCCTGCTCATCAGCATAGATTTTAACTTTGGAATACTTCATCTGTTGTGCAAAAACAGAGACTATTAATAATGCTAATACTGCAGTAAATGTAAATTTTTTCATAATTGTTATTTTTGATACAGATTTATGACAACTATTAACTTTGTTTGGTTGCTTATGGCACTTTATAAAATATAATGTAAAACCTGAGGTCAAAATAACAAAAAATAATTTGCATTTTGTTTCAGAATATTGTATTTTGGGGCGTCAAATTTAAAAACCTTAAACTATGAAAAAATTATTATTACTTTTCGCAAGTTTGCTGATTCTGCAATCAGGCTTTGCAAATGAGTGGTATCCTTATGGCCCTGGGGGTATTAAAGCTAACAAAATCATATTCTTCTCCATAGTAGAGACGGAAGCTGTAATACTGACTGACACTGGATTTTACTATGTGGATTATTTGGGTGATTATCAGTATTTTTCTTTTCAGGTTAAAGATATATGTGTTTTGAATGCCAATACTTTACTTGTCATTACAGGAGGTAACAGTTATTCTGACGGGATTTATACCTTTGATTTGATTAATTGTCAATTTGATGTTGTTTATTATTGCATGAATGGTAAATTTATTGAGCACAATGATTATTTTTTTGCCGGCACTGGTGATGGATTACTTGTTTCGCAAGATGGACTTTCCTGGACAAATGTTCCATTTTTCGATGGAAAATCTTGTATTTCGATCTCCAACCATATTTATCCGGGTAATCCGCAAAATCAAATTGCAGTTGCAACCGAAGACAGTACAGATAATGTATATAACTCAATTAATACCGGAGTTACCTGGCAACAAATGAGCAGCCCTTTTATGATTTCAAAAGTGTTTTACGGATTTAATAATATCCCTATTGGTATTTGTGCCGGAAATAGTGTAAACAGCGGTCTTTATGTTGGCAATTCCCTTGACTGGGAACTGAAATACCAAACCCAGAACCTGAATGCAGGCAGATTTGATAATGCAGGAAACCTGTTTCTAGGGTGGCATGGTGCCACCGGCTCCGAAGAGGGTGTTGCAGTGGGTGTGTTCAATGCAAATCCTTTGTACCTGACATTTTTGAACGAAGGCTTGCCAAACCTGAATATAAATTCCTTTGCAACGCAGTTTGAATGGGTCTCAGATGCCATTATTTTCTGCTGTACCGATAACGGTGTTTATGTTAGTAATGATTATTATACCGGAATAAGCGAACAAAAAACAGTTCCTGACGAAATAAGCGTATATCCTAACCCTGTCACAGGCACATCAGTTATTAGTATTCCAGAAACAGATGCCGGTATCGTTATTATTTTTAATGCTCAGGGAGTTAAAGTTAATGAAATAAAACCTGGACAAAATGCTTCACTTAAAACAACCATAAAATGGAACAAGGGCGATTTGCCTGCCGGGGTTTATTACCTCGTCGTAAAAACCGGGAAAAAGAAATTCTCAAAAAAGTTTATAATACTTTAAAACTATTCATTCTTCCACCTGAATGTCTCAATCATATGGATAATATCCTGT
>JAOZLR010000269.1 GCA_029934735.1 Bacteroidales bacterium | reverse complement strand
TCCTTTATCAAGTACAGCAAGAGTAGAGGCATCGAGGTCGGAACCAAATTTAGAGAATGCTTCAAGTTCGCGGAACTGTGCCTGGTCAAGTTTTAGAGTTCCTGCAATTTTCTTCATTGCCTTAATCTGAGCATTACCTCCCACCCTCGAAACAGAAATTCCAACGTTAATAGCTGGTCTTATACCAGCATTAAACAGGTTAGTCTCAAGAAATATCTGTCCATCAGTAATCGAAATAACATTAGTAGGAATATAAGCAGAAACGTCACCAGCCTGTGTTTCAATAATTGGTAAAGCTGTCAGCGAGCCACCACCTTTAACAATTGGCTTCAGCGCCTCAGGCAGGTCATTCATATTTTTTGCTATATCATCTGAAGCAATAATTTTTGAAGCACGCTCAAGTAATCTTGAGTGGAGATAGAAAACATCTCCCGGATATGCTTCACGTCCTGGTGGACGGCGCAATAGTAGCGAAACTTCACGATAAGCAACTGCCTGTTTTGAAAGGTCGTCAAAAATAATTAATGCCGCACGGCCAGTATCCCTGAAATATTCACCGATAGCTGTGCCTGCAAAAGGAGCATAAAACTGCATAGCAGCAGGATCAGCAGCAGTAGCCGAAACAATTACTGTATAATCCATTGCACCATAGTCTTCCAGTGTCTTCTGAATATTGGCAACTGATGAAGCCTTTTGGCCAACAGCAACATAAATACAAAAAACAGGCTCACCCTTATCGTAATATTGTTTCTGATTTATGATTGTATCAATAGCAATAGCAGTTTTACCTGTCTGGCGATCACCGATAATAAGTTCACGCTGTCCCCTTCCTATCGGAATCATTGAATCAATTGCAATAATACCTGTTTGAAGAGGTTCGCTGACAGGCTGACGATAAATAACCCCGGGAGCTTTTCTTTCAATCGGACAATCAAAAATATCACCTTTAATAGGACCTTTCCCGTCAATAGGTTCACCTAAAGTATTAATAACCCTTCCAAGCATTCCTTCACTAACACCAATAGATGCAATTTTGTTGGTACGCCTGGCTTTATCACCTTCCATTATATCTTTTGGTTCACCAAGAAGAACAACACCCACATTGTCTTCCTCAAGGTTCATCACAATTGCCATAAGATCCGTCTTCTCAAACTCAATCAATTCACCTGCCTGAGCATTAGATAATCCGTATAATCTTGCAATGCCATCACCAATTTGCAAAACAGTACCAACCTCTTCGAGTTGGGCTTCATCTTTAAAACCTGATAATTGTTGTCTGAGTATCGCAGATACTTCAGCGGGTTTTATTTCTGCCATTTTTATAAATTTTTCTTAATTAAAAACCTTTTTAATCTAAATTAGAATCAAATTCTTTCTTCAACTTTTTGATATAATATCTTATACTGGCATCATACTGATAATCATCGTAATCGAGCACAAAACCACCAATAATTCCTTCATTAATTTCTTTCTGAAGTTCAATAGTTGCCCCGGTCTGCTTTTCGAGCAAACCAACAATACTGTTCGATATTTCAGAATCAAGTTCAACAGCAGTTGTTAAGCTGGCCTTAATAATATTGTTATGTTTGTTATAAAGCTCCTGAAATGCTTCTGCCACAACCCTGATAAACGACTCACGTCCATTGTCAGTAAGTATAAACATAAACATTAATGTAAGTGGTTGAATTTTATTTTCAAAAATTGCTTTCAGGATAGCCTTTTTCTTTTTTGGTTTAAGTACCGGATTGCGCAGAAGCAACATTAGCTCTTTGCTAGCATTAGCGACATTATCAATGAGTTTCATATCATTATTAATATCATTAAGCTGCTTCTTCTCAAGAGCAAGTTCAAAGACTGCTTTTGCGTATCTGGATGCTAAAATTTTTCCTTTCATATTTTAAATGTCAGGATGACTAATTAAATTTTATTTCACTAACAAGTTTATCAAGAAACTCTTTTTGCTTCCCTTTTATCTTAAGCTCCTCTTTCATGATTTTTTCAGCAATTTCAATTGATAAATCTGCTACCTGACTTTTAAGGTCGGAGATAGCAGCACTCTTTTCGTTTTCAATTGTAACCATAGCACCATCGACAATTTTGTTAGCCTCGATCTGGGCTTTTTCTTTTGCCTCCATAATAATTGAATCCTTCACCTTATGTGCATCTCTCAAAATATTATCACGCTCTTCTTTGGCCTGCATTATCAGTTTTTCATTGTCGACTTTAAGGTCTTTCATCTCATCGCGAGCCTTTTCAGCTGCATTTAATGCCTCATCAATTGTATTTTCTCTCTCCTTAAGTCCATTAAGAATCGGTTTCCAGGCAAACTTTTTCAGGATAAAAAGCACAATCAAAAACGAGAGTGTCATCCAGAATATTAATCCTATACCAGGTTGTATTAATTCCATTTCAAAATATATTAAATTATCAAAATAATTTCTGTCAATTTTAATAAAACCTGTATGTACCAGCCAACCGCCGGCACATACAGGTAAAGTTCATCTGCGCTTACAAGAAGATAATTAACAAACAAACAACAATAGCAAAAAATGCAACACCTTCGATAAGAGCCGCCGCTACGATCATATTTGAACGTATATCACCCACAGCCTCAGGCTGACGGGCAATAGATTCAACAGCGCCTTTACCGATTTGTCCGATGCCTATGCCGGCGCCGATTGCTGCTATTCCAGCTCCGATACCAGCTCCCATTTGGGCAAAACCAGTTTCTGCTACAGCTTGTAATAAAATCGCTAAAAGTGTCATAATAATAATTGTTTAATGAATAATGAATTTTAATTTCTAATATTTTTGTTTCTATTTATAGTTTAACCCATAACATCTTAACGCATAAATTTTTTAATGGTGTTCTTCTGTAGCCATTCCAAAATATAGTGCAGACAACAGTGTAAAAACATATGCCTGAATAAACGAAACAAGCAGGTCGAGAATAATCATAAATACTGAAAATCCAACTGACACAATCGAAACACCATATCCAAGCCCCACACTCATTTTACCAAAGATAAAAATCAGACTTATAAACCCAAGAACGATGATGTGTCCTGCAGTCATATTAGCAAAGAGACGAACCATCAACACAAAAGGTTTTGTGAATAGACCCATAATCTCAACTATTGGCATTAGTGGTACAGGGAATTTCAGCCACCAGGGAACGCCTGGCGTATTAACAATATGTACCCAGTAATTTTTGTTTCCAACCACAGTTGTAATTATGAAGGTAAAAACAGCCAACACCCCGGTAATTGCAATATTTCCTGTCAGATTTGCTCCAAACGGGAAAAAAGGAATCAGGCCAAACAGGTTATTGAAAAATATAAAAAAGAAAATCGTTAGAAGGTAAGGTAAGTATTTTTCATACTTTTCCCCTATCGAATCTTTAGCAATATCGTCTCTTACAAAAATAATTAATGGCTCAAGCAATGACTGCAAACCTTTTGGTGAAGTATTCGGATTTCTTTTATACCTGTTTGCAATGGAAATAAATACCCAAAGTAAAAACATGATACTTAATAAAAGGGCAAATACATTTTTTGTTATTGACAGGTCAAGAGGATACTCACCCGTTTCAGTATTCACAATTTTGCCCTTATGATCGCCCTCAATTTCCAGTTTGTATCCCTTATAAGTCGCATGACCATGCTCAAACTTACTCGACATAAAAACAACAAAATTACCATTGTCGATTAAAATTACAGGCAACGGAACAGAAATCGCTTTGTCACCAATATCCATAATATGCCAATCGTGATGATCGATTATATGATCGATTATCATTGCTCCTGTATTCAATTCCTCTTCAGCCACAGCTTTTTCCTCCTCATGCAGTTTGGTTTTATCACTACCAAACGACATAAGAATAGCCAAAGAAAAAAGAATTGTTAATAAAAGTGATCTTTGCATCCTGATATTATCGTTCTGTTTTATAATAATTTATTTATCTATCATTATCATCTTTGAAAACGGTTGCAATTTTACAAATAATTACTTAATTATTGAGATAATTTTACACACAATTATCAAAAAAATAAAATATCAATTTTACAGACAACGGGAAACCCTGATAAATGTTTAAAAACAAGGAGACTTTTATTTTAAATCTATGAGCTGTTCAGGATTTTAGAAGTGGATATGTATGAGGGCT
>JAOZLR010000268.1 GCA_029934735.1 Bacteroidales bacterium | reverse complement strand
TTAAAAACATTGACCGTGAAACCATGATGCGTATTCTGGAAGATGTTTTTCATAGTATGCTGACAAAAAAATTTGGCGAAGAAAGCCATTTGGATATAATTGTAAATATTGACAAGGGAGATCTTGAAATATGGCATTATAGAGATATCGTTGAAGATGGGGAGGTTGAAGATGAAAATACTCAGATTGCCTTTTCGGAAGCAATAAAAATTGAGCCGGATTTTGAAGTAGGGGAAGAATTCTCAAAGCAGATACAGCTTGCTGATTTTGGTCGTCGTGAAGTGCTGACGATAAGGCAAAATCTGGTTTCCCGTATTCTTGATTATGAAAAAGATAATGTTTACAAAAAGTATAAAGAACGAATAGGTGATATCATAACAGGTGAAATTTATCAGGTTTGGAAAAAAGAAATTCTCATCCTTGATGATGAAGGAATAGAGCTATTGCTTCCCAAATCAGAACAAATACCATCCGACTACTTCAGAAAAGGTGATTCATTAAGAGCTGTTGTACTTAAAGTTGACATGAGAAATAACACACCTGTTATTATTCTTTCACGAACCTCAACTATTTTTCTTGAAAGACTTTTTGAATCTGAAGTTCCTGAAGTGTATGATGGCCTCATTACGATAAAAAATATCGTACGTGTGCCAGGTGAACGTGCAAAAATTGCAGTTGAATCTTATGATGACCGGATTGACCCCGTTGGTGCTTGTGTGGGCATGAAAGGTTCAAGAATTCATGGAATTGTGCGCGAACTTAAAAATGAAAACATAGATGTAATTAACTTTACAAATAATACCTCACTGTATATTCAACGGTCATTATCGCCAGCTAAAATAACATCTATTAAAACAGATGACGAAACCAATAGGGCTGAAGTGTTTATGAAACCCGACCAGGTTTCGTTAGCTATAGGTAAAGGTGGGTTCAATATTAAACTTGCCGGATTATTGACAGGATACGAGATTGACGTTTACCGTGATAGCGACTCTGAATCAGAAGATGTTGACCTGGCAGAGTTTAATGATGAAATTGATCAGTGGATTATTGATGAACTTAAAACCATTGGCTGCGATACTGCAAAAAGTGTGTTGGAGTTGGATATAAAAGAGTTGGTTACACGAACTGATCTTGAGGAAGAAACAATATCAGAAGTGTTGCGTATTCTGAAATCGGAATTTGAATAAAAATAGTATTTTTACGCAGATCATAAAGATTTACGTTTTGATAAACGAAATAATTATATGACAGGAACAAATAAGGTGGTAAGGTTAAGCAAGGCTGCAAGGGAGTTCAATATTAGTTTGGATTCTATTATAACTTTTCTTACAGAAAAGGGTTATGATATTGAGCGCAAACCTAATACCAAGCTCGACCCTGAAATGTATGAGCTACTTACTAAAGAATTTCAGGAAGAAAAGCACGTGAAAGAAGTTGCTGAGCAAAAAGGACTGGAATTTGTTGGAAAAGAAACCATCAGTATCGAAGACACTTTGGTTAATGAAACAAAGAAAGCATTAGATATTCCTTTTGAGGAGGACCTAATGATTAAAAATACCGGTATTTCTTATGAAGATAAGGCAGTTGATGTACCTTCCCCACCCAAACCTGCCATTCCTAAAGAAAAAACTGAAATAATTGAGCCACCTGTTCCTTCTGCTAAAACTATTGAAACTAAGGAAGAAATTGATATAACTACTGAAAAATCAGAAATTGAGGACGTAAAACAACAAGAACCATCAACCGAAAAAGAGGATAGCCCTAAAAAAGAAGTTGCCAAGGAAATTATTGATGAGAGCGTTCCTTCTGTTAAAGAAGATTCCACAAAAGAAGATAAGATAAAAGGACCTGAAGTAGAAAAAATCGAGCCAGCCGATGATGATCAGAAGGACATTAAAGTACTTGGCAAAATTGATCTTGATAGCCTGAATCAAAAAACAAGGCCAAAGAAAAAGACAAAAGCTGAAAAGAGAAAAGAACTTGAAGCCAAAACAACAAAACCAAAACAAACAAAGCCTAAGCTAAAAGAAGAACCGGTTGCTAAAATTGAAAAAGCCAAAAAAACAGTTACTGAAATCCCTGATACAAGGAAAACTAAACCAGCTGAAACAAAAAAAGAGGCAGAGCCGACCCCTACACCAGAATCAAAAGATAGTATTACTAAAGAAACTGCTACTCCAAAAGAAGAGAATTTTATTAAAACCAAAGTTGAAAAACTTACTGGTCCTAAAATTCTTGACAAAATAGAGCTTCCTGCTGAATTTGTACGTCCAAAAAAGAAAAAACCCGTTGCGTCTTCTACTGATAATAAAGCAAATCATAACAAAAAGAAAAGGAGAAGAATCAAGCCAAAACCTCAGACTTCTGAGACTATTAATAAATCTCAAAGGCCAACTAAGGGTGGGCAAAAAAGGAAAACATTCACAAAGAAAAGAATAGTTAAGGAAGAACCTTCGGAAGAAGAAATACAGAAAAAAATTAAAGATACTCTTGCCAGACTGGCACCGGCAGGTAAATCAAAAGCTGCAAAACACCGTAGAAGAAAACGTGATTCTGTTTCTGAAACAATGCAGCAGGAGCTTCAAAAGCAGGAAGACGAAAAGAAAATACTCAAAGTTACAGAGTTTGTTACTGCAAACGAGCTGGCTACAATGATGGATGTAGGGGTTACCGATATTATTACATCCTGTATGCAATTAGGATTGTTTGTTTCTATTAACCAAAGGTTAGATGCTGAAACAATAGTACTGGTAGCTGAAGAATTCGGGCACGAAATATCGTTTGTTAGTGTTGATGACAACGAAAGCCTTGAAGTTAATGAAGAAGAGGATGATCCTACAAATTTGATTGACCGTGCATCTATAGTAACGGTAATGGGCCATGTTGACCATGGTAAAACAAAACTCCTTGACTATATTAGAAAGGCAAATGTTGTATCGGGCGAAGCTGGTGGAATCACACAACATATTGGTGCTTACGAAGTTACTACAGAAGCAGGAAAGAAAATAACATTTCTTGACACTCCGGGGCATGAGGCATTTACTGCTATGCGCGCAAGGGGAGCAAAAGTTACCGATGTTGCAATTATTGTTATTGCTGCTGATGATAGCGTGATGCCTCAAACAAAAGAGGCCATCAACCATGCTCAGGCTGCCGGTGTACCACTTGTTTTTGCCATTAATAAAATGGATAAAGCGGGTGCAAATTCGGAAAAAGTAAAAGAACAACTAGCTAATATGAATATCCTGGTTGAAGACTGGGGTGGAAAATTTCAATCGCAGGAAATATCTGCAATAACCGGAATGGGAATTAATGAGCTGCTTGAAAAAGTATTGCTTGAATCAGAAATGCTGGAGCTCAAAGCTAACCCAAGCAAATTGGCAAAAGGTACTGTTATAGAAGCATCACTCGACAAAGGTCGTGGTTATGTTACCACTGTTCTTGTTCAGGATGGGACACTAAAGAAAGGTGATATTATTCTTGCAGGACCTGTTTCTGGCAAGGTAAAAGCAATGTTTAACGAAAGAAATGAACCTGTTACTGAAGCCGGACCATCGGTACCAGTATTAATACTTGGTTTGATTAATGCACCACAGGCTGGTGATGTTTTCAATGGCATGAAAGACGAAAAAGAAGCCAAAGCCTTGGCAGCTAAAAGACAACAGCTTATTCGTGAGCAAAGTCTAAGAACACAAAAACATCTCACGCTTGACGAAATCGGACGTAGAATTGCAATTGGTGAATTTAAAGAGCTAAATGTAATTGTTAAAGGTGATGTAGATGGATCGATAGAAGCTTTAACAGATGCATTAATAAAACTATCAACTGATGAAGTTCAGGTTAATGTTATCCACAAAGCTGTGGGAGCTATCTCCGAATCGGATGTTATGTTAGCTTCAGCCTCTGATGCCATTATTATTGGATTCCAGGTAAGACCATCTGTACAAGCACGTAAACTTGCCGAAAAAGAACAAATTGACATTCGTCTCTATTCAATTATTTACCAGGCCACTGAAGAACTGGAAAAAGCTATTAAAGGAATGCTTGCTCCGAAAACTGAAGAGAAAGTAACCTGCAATATTGAAGTTCGTGAAACCTTTAAAATAACCAAAGTTGGAACAATTGCCGGTTGTTATGTTCTTGACGGAAAAGTTAAACGAAATACTAAGGTTAGG
>JAOZLR010000042.1:5545-13025 GCA_029934735.1 Bacteroidales bacterium | reverse complement strand
AGTTAAAGATCAAAACGGAAGATGAAAGAAATACAGCAATAGAAGCGGAATATGTGTACGTTCACTTCTTTCTAAAATATAATGTACCACTTGTTGATGGCGATGTTTACATTCTGGGTGAGCTTACCGACTGGAACTATTCGGAATTCAACAAAATGACCTACGACTACAAGATAAAAGGCTATACCAAGACAATGATTTTAAAACAGGGCTACTATAACTATATGTACGTTTTACTTCCTCACAACAATCCGGTCGGCGAAATTTCATTCTTTGAGGGCAATCATTCTGAGACTACTAATAAATATACTATCTGGGTTTACTATAGCGATCCTGGAAAAGATTATGACGAACTGATTGGCGTTGCCCATTTTGATTCATCAGTAATAGATAAATAAAATCAAAATTCACTATTTCAAACTTTATATTACTTTTGACCAAAAATAAATATTATGTTAGGAGATATGTTTTCAAAACTTCAGGAAGCCCGACAAAAGATTGAAGAGTCGAAAAAGAAACTGAATAACACAACCGTTGAGGTAACAATGGGTGAGAATGAAGATATTAAAATAGTAGCCACGGGTAACAAATCAATAAAGAGTTTTGAGATTTCCGATGCTTTTTATGAAAAGACAGACAAAAATGAGCTTGAGAAGGTTGTTTTGACAGCTGTCAACAAAGCCCTTGATGAAGCAGCAGCAAAAGGTGAAATAATAATGAAAGATATTACAAAAGATGTGCTGCCTAACTTTCCGGGGCTGGTATAATAAAAAAATTCCCGGCCAAAGCAAACCGGGAATATAACTAAAACAAATTAAAACAATCTTCTATCTTCTTCTCTACTATTTCGATATTTTTCTTCTACGGGCTTAGCCCGAATTCCTGCTATCCACATTTTGAGTATCCGCATTCGTTGCATACGAGGCAACCCTCTTTATACATCAGCGAGCCTTCCTTACCACATTCCGGGCAGGCTTTCTTTTTTTCAACTGTTCCATCAGGAACAAATTTCTTAAGAGCCCTGACAATACCATTCTTCCAGGTGTTGATAGAGTCATCAGTAAATGTTAGATTATCAACCAACTGTATTGCATATGGCAATGGCATTCCATGACGAAGAAATCCTGAAATCAGTTTTGCATAGTTCCAGTACACCTGATCAAACGACCTCGACAATCCTTCAATGGTTACCTTGTATCCTGCCTTATCCTCAAACTGAAAATCATACCTCGACCTAACTGAGTCCTCTGTCTTAACCCTAATAACCCACCCTTTCATTACGGTTGGTGGAAGATAAAACTCATCAGCTTTACCGGTGAATATTTCATAAGGCTTACCATCAAGTAATCCTACAACGGCAACCCATTTTTCATAATCGTTCTGGAATCTGACTATTTCAGCTTCAAGTCTCTTTGGCCTGGTAGGAGCCTTTGTGTCTTTAAAAACACTATTATCTTCTTCCTTTTTATTGTCACTATTGGAAATAAGAACACCATCACGGGAACCATCTCTATAGATTGTCATCCCTTTGCAACCACTCTCCCAGGCAGTTTGATAAACATTGCTAACTAACTCTTCAGTAGCATCCTTAGGCAGATTCACAGTAACGCTGATGGAATGATCGACCCATTTCTGTACCTTCCCCTGCATCTTTACTTTTTCAACCCAGTCAACATCATTTGATGTTGCTTTATAATATGGTGATTTTGCAATAATTGGTTCCAGGTCTTCGTCAGAATAATTTTTCACTTCATCAACATCATAACCGTTCACTTTCAGCCATTTTAGGAATTTAGGATGAAAAACATTATACTCTTCCCAGGAATCACCTAAATCATCAGTAAACGATATCGTTACATTCCTATCATTTGGATTAACCTTTCTTCTTCTCTTATATGATACGAGGTAAACAGGTTCTATTCCTGAACTCGTCTGTGTACAAATACTAACACTTCCTGTAGGGGCAATAGTTAGTAAAGAAATATTTCTGCGTCCTACCTTTTCCATTTTATGATAAACGGCAGGAGCAGCCTCTTTGATCCTGTTAATGAAAGGATTATTTCTCTCTTTCTCGATATCAAACACGCCGAAAGCTCCTCTCTGCTCAGCCATATCAACCGATGAACGATAAGCTTCAATAGCAAGCATTTTGTGAACCTCAACAGAAAAATCAGTAGCTTCGGGTGTACCATATCTGCTTCCAAGTGCAGCTATCATATCTCCTTCAGCAGTTATACCTATTCCTGTACGTCTTCCCTGCAGTGCTTTTTCTTTGATATTTTCCCAAAGATCTCTTTCAACTCTCTTAACACTTTCTTCTTCAGGATCGGAATTAATTTTTGCAATTATGGCATCAACCTTCTCAATTTCCAGATCAATAATATCATCCATTATCCTTTGCGCATAATGAACATGTTTTGAAAACATATCTGAATCAAAAATCGCCTTATCAGTAAACGGATTCTCGACATAGCTGTAAAGATTCAGAGCCAGCAAACGGCAAGAGTCATAAGGACAAAGAGGAATCTCACCACAAGGATTTGTAGAGACAGTTTTAAAGCCCTGGTCTGCATAAGAATCAGCCACAGACTCATTAATAACTGTATCCCAGAATAAAATTCCCGGCTCTGCTGAAGACCATGCGTTATGGATTATCTTATCCCACAACTTCTTCGCATCAATCTCTTTTTTAACCTTCGGATTGTCGGATTCAACAGGATATTGCTGGGCATAGGGTTTGTTCTCAATCACCGACTTCATAAAGTCGTTGTCAATTTTAACCGACACATTGGCTCCGGTAACTTTACCCTGCTCCATCTTGGCATCAATAAAATTCTCAGCATCCGGATGCTTTATTGAGATGGATAACATAAGTGCACCACGTCTTCCATCCTGGGCAACTTCACGGGTTGAATTTGAGTAACGCTCCATAAAAGGGACTATCCCTGTTGATGTAAGCGCGCTATTTTTAACAGGACTTCCGGCAGGACGAATATGGCTAAGGTCGTGCCCTACCCCACCCCGGCGTTTCATAAGCTGAACCTGCTCCTGATCGATCTTCATTATGCCTCCGTACGAATCGGAATTTCCTTTATTTCCGATCACAAAACAGTTGGAAAGTGAAGATACCTGAAAATTATTTCCAATTCCTGCCATTGGGCCGCCCTGGGGAATGATATATTTAAAATCTTTGAGAAGCATATAAATCTCCTCTACACTCATTGGGTTGGGATATTTTTTCTCAATTCTTGCAATCTCACTGGCAAGACGCCAATGCATATCATCTGGTGTCTGCTCATAAATATTCCCGTCACTATCCTTCAAGGCATATTTATTCATCCAAACATTGGCAGCAAGTTCATCTCCTTTAAAATATTTGGTCGCCTTTTTTAAAACTTCTTCATTGGAATACTTTTTCACTCCCGATTCCTGTCTTGTACCAACTCCATTCTGATGTGATTTTATTAACTCGGACGGGCTGAAAGTTTCAACCTTTATCGCAGGGCGATTACGCTTTTCGAGCACATCCTCATAAGCATTCTCTTTTTTAGCTACTACTTGCTTGTCTTCAACATTTGCAAAAAGACTTTCATTCATTTTATTCAAATTATCAGGTGTTTATTATTGTAAATATTTGATTTGATGCGAATTAATCAAATCAGGGTGCATAATCAAATGCAGCACGAAAATACAACACCTTTATGTGTATTTGCAAAAGCAGTTATAAACAAATCAATGTTGAAAAATTCCTATGTGGTTGAAACCAAAAAAAGTAACCGTTAAATATGCTATTTATTAACAATTATTTAATAATTATTTGGCCAGGAATGTATTTTATATTAACTTATGCCAAACTCATACTACAACTACAATACAGGAATATGACATCAATTAATTTTTCGGAATTCCTATAAAAAATATTTATTTCAACACAACCATTTCCACATAAGTTATTGACAAAGGAGTATCAACCAAAATATCAGAATAAAAAACCCTATTAGCATCAAATAATTAGAAATCCAAACTCAAACTAAAATAGAAAATCGCAGGCAGTACTTCCAGGTCTTCCACTCCCCAGGCAATATCTGCACGAAGGAAGTAGCCAAGCAAACGGGTTCTGACTCCCCCACCAAAGCCTCCAACAATAGGATCTTTCTGCACCCTGACTGTAATTCTCATCGGATTATGTTCAATTATTTTGGTGTAAAGGAAATTCTCATCCGAATAAGGATGCAGACCTGTCCAGGCTGTACCAACATCACCAAAACCAACTAACTGGAAATTATTCAGAAAATCAGATTTTATGGGACGATTTGCAAAATATCTAAAGATGGGAAACCTCAATTCAGTATTAAAAACAGCAAAACTATTCCCATTTCTAATATTTTGATGAAACCCGCGCAAATTGGTTGCAAGAGTTTGATAAGCATAATTCTGTGAATAATCTATCGGAGTTGTCACATTAAATTTCGGAAAAAGCCAGTTATCAACACCACCCATATAATAAATAAGCTTATTATTTCCGAAGGATGTACTTATTGCAAAACGGTTAGCCCAAATTAATGTACGGTGTATCCGTTGATAATTTCTAAAATCAAAACCCAGAACAACAAGATTATTAGCCTGCCTATCAACTAACTGGTAATACTCTCCGAATACTTTATAGCGTGTTCCCTGATATAAATTCAATCCCAGATTTTTTGTATTGTCAAACACAAACTCTCCCTTTACTCCTACCCAGTTCCTGTACTGGTTTGGTCTTGACAGGTTAAATACATCAGTTGACAAATAAACACCCATATCATTTCTGTACGACATAGTTCCCTTCACAGCGGCAACTCTGCTAAAAGGCCAGGTAACCTTATAGAACAGTTCGTGAGAATATATCCGAAGCACTTCCCACCCGTTATAATTCTCAAATGAATTCCTGTGGAAAACAATCTCCTTATCAAGCCTTTTTTTTAGATTAGTATAACTAAACAAATACTCATTATTAATCAGATTTAGATTCAATCGCACACCACCAGTAATCCTGTAATCCTCCATAAGGTCCATAACTCCGATTTTTAACAGAGCATTGAACCCAGGATTCAGATAGATAGGAGATGTGCCTCCGGAAAAAGGCTGATACATTTGATTAAGATATGAGAAATCAATCTGAGTAACTATCTGACTAAGGAAATATTCGACATTGTAGTTCAACCTTTTTGTCGGCTCTTCCTGATCCCCAAGGTGCTGTCCGGGAAGTGCAACTTTGATATTTCCACCGGTATAATCAATTGCATCCTTATCTACATATCCCTGTTTATCAAACTGATAATTATTAATATCAAATCCTGAAGAAGTAGTATCAGACTTCTGAATCTCCTTCATTGCCTCACTAAGTTTAACAGTATGAAAGCCACGCTTCTTTGTCTTTCCTGGCATAATACTGCCTGCTTCTCCAGAATCATCCCTTTCTCCCGAAATATTTATTAGCTGATCCATAAACACAGTTTTATTAAGACTCACAGGCCTTAAGTCTTCCGGGGGTAACTGATCAAGAATCTGAATATTGAATTTTTTGTCTTTATAGATAATCTGACCATATTTATAGATTCCGGGAGCTACATCCTGATCAATTATACTTCTTGAATAATCCGTAATGGGAAAATATTTTGTGAAATGGCGAAAATGTGTCGTAGTATCAACAAAGCTGATTGTGCTGTCAAATTGCCCGATATATCTATTATAGATACCATTTTCATCACTCAGGAAAGTTATGTATCCGGCATCATACTCCATTGCTTTTATTTCATTGGCAAGTGGAGTTTTTGTCACCCTGCGCAGAATATTACCTTTACCTTTAAGATTATAAAGAAAAAGATCATAGCGCTTCTGTGTCTTTCCCGGTTTATATTTCTTTTCAAACCTGATAGTGTCATTATACCTGTTGGAACTCCAGATTATTTCGGTTGAGTTTTTAATAAATCTCGGATAGAGGTCATCATAATAATCCTTTGTGATCTGCCTGAATGAATTTGATGCAATGTTATATACAAAAATATCAGAATTGCCCCTCTGTACAGCCGACATAACAAAGTCGCTTCCTTCGGCAGAATAAGAAAAATCAAGCACTTTTTCAAACTGATACAGAATCACGCTTTCAAATTTCTTTTCACCGGGGTAATAGAAATTGAGATAGGTTTCACCTTTTTTTTCAATAATTATTGATAACACACTACTCATAGGATGCCAGGCAAGCAAAGGATATGAATGGTCAATCTTTTCATCGAGCCTGAATCCTGCTTTCATGATTTTTTTCACCTTCCCGGTTTGCAGATTCTTCAGGAAAACTTTGTATTGTCCAGACTGATTTGTTGTATAGGCTGCATATTTCCCATCAGGGCTAAGACGTAACTTACTATAAACAGTATTTGACTTTACCTTTTTCAAAATAGATTCATCAGGGATCTCACCCCCGGCTTCAGTCAATGAATATCGTGCCTTATAATATGCAGTAGCATCTTTTACAAGATCAGAAAACGATTTTCCTAAAACATACAGGAATCCACTTTCAAGACGTCGGCTAACCTTCGCCATATAGATAATATTAGAGATCGTAGAACTTCCGTACTTTTCTGAAATAAAATACCAGAAAGCATGTCCGGCCACAGTTGCCTGCTCTCCCGTAAGTTGATTGAATTTCGCAAACTCACCTGACAACATACCATCTTTCACACGATTATCAATGTCTGTATTCCAATCTTCAGAGATATAGGAGACAAGCCCGTTCATATACCAATCGGGAAAAGGAAAAAGAGAGGTATTCTTGATTTGGGCACCAACAGAACTTCCATAAAGTAATTGGTTAACAATAATTTGTGCTAATCCTGATTTTATCTGCCTGTCAAAATCCTTATGATCTCCATCAAAATAGAGCAATATTTTTTTCCCGATTATCTGAGTAACTCCGCCTGTATTATATGATTCGTCTTCAATAAGTCCGATATTACTTTGATTCAAATCACTGTACGTATTAAATATGATAAACTGCATCTTATCATCAATGCCCGTATCAAGCTTGTCTTCAATTTCACCCAGGTTCTCCTTCACGTATTTGGCAGTATAAATAGCGAGTTCCTTACCTCCGAGGTAGAAATAAATATCGTGATTTTCAAGCTTATAATATGTCCAGAAAAACTCTTTATACTGCACTCTGTTTTTCCCGAAACTCAACTGAGAGCCATTATAAAACTGGGAATACGAGTTGAAAGGAAGGATAAAAAAAAGGGATAGGAGGAGTAAAACCCCTATAATAAGACTACCCATTCTTTTATTGTAAACCTTATCCATATACATTCAAAAAATACAGCCTGCTAAAATAACAAGATTTTTTGATTCCTATTATATGGAATTGAATAAAGTTTTGAATTGAGGCCTCTATAACCAACTAATCTCTCAATAAAGTATTATCATCATCAATTAGATTTTCAATTTC
>JAOZLR010000042.1:0-5445 GCA_029934735.1 Bacteroidales bacterium | reverse complement strand
TAACCAACTAATCTCTCAATAAAGTATTATCATCATCAATTAGATTTTCAATTTCATGTCTTCAAAGTTACAAAGTTACAGAATATTTATCAAACTTTTAACTCATATTAGTCCAGTTTTAAAACAGCCATAAACGCTTGCTGAGGTACTTCCACATTTCCTACCTGTCGCATACGCTTTTTACCCTTCTTCTGCTTTTCGAGAAGTTTCCGTTTCCGTGTAATGTCGCCACCGTAACATTTTGCAGTAACATCTTTCCTTACAGCTTTAACCGTCTCTCTGGAGATAATCTTTGTACCTATTGCTCCCTGTATAGCAATGTCGAACTGCTGGCGGGGAATAAGCTCTTTTAGTTTTTCACACATTCTTCGTCCAAAACTGTAAGCGTGATCAACATGGATCAAGGTGGAAAGGGCATCGACTTTCTCACTATTTAATAAAATATCCAGTTTGATGAGCTTTGCCGGTTTAAACCCTGTTTGATAATAATCGAAAGAGGCATACCCTTTTGAGATACTCTTGAGTCTGTCGTAGAAATCAAAAACAATCTCGCTCAACGGCATTTCAAAGGTTATCTCGACACGGTCGGTACCAATATAGATCTGATTTGTCAATGTTCCTCTTTTATCAATACAAAGTTTCATAATTGACCCGATATACTCCGACTTTGTGATAATCTGGGCTTTTATATATGGTTCTTCAATATGATCAATATATTTCTGTTCCGGCATTCCCGAAGGATTATGTACCTCGATCTTTTCTCCCTTTGACTTATAAACAATAAATGACACGTTGGGAACAGTCGTTATAACATCCATATCAAATTCACGGTCAAGTCTCTCCTGAACAATCTCCATATGTAGTAATCCGAGAAAACCGCATCTGAAACCAAATCCGAGAGCAGCAGAAGACTCCGGCTCATAAGTCAAAGAGGCATCATTAAGTTGCAGTTTTTCCAGGGAAGCCCGCAAATCTTCATAATCATCGGCATCAACGGGATAAATACCGGCAAATACCATCGGCTTAACATCTTCAAAGCCTTCGATTGTATTATCACAGGGATTAGAGACCTGAGTAATTGTATCTCCTACTTTTACCTCTTTTGATGTTTTTATTCCTGAAATAATATATCCCACATCCCCAGCACTAAGTTCTTTGCGGGGTTGCATCTCCAGCTTCAGCACCCCTATCTCATCAGCATTATATTCCTTACCTGTATTTACAAACTTAACAAAATCGCCTTTCCTTATAGTTCCGTTCATAATCCTGAAATATGCAATTATCCCGCGATAAGAATTAAAAACGGAATCAAAAATCAATGCTTGTAACGGAGCATCAGGGTCACCTTTTGGAGCCGGCACCTTTTTAATAATTTCCTCCAAAATACGGTCAACACCATATCCTGTTTTTCCGCTTGCTTCAATTATATCATCTCTGTTGCAGCCTAACAGATCAACTATTTGGTCTTTAACCTCTTCGGGCATTGCCGCCTCAAGGTCCACTTTATTTAATACCGGAATAATCTCAAGGTCGTTTTCAATTGCAAGATAAAGGTTCGAGATTGTCTGAGCCTGAATACCCTGTGACGCATCAACTATCAGCAAAGCACCCTCACAGGCAGCAATTGACCTTGAAACCTCATAAGAAAAATCAACATGCCCCGGAGTATCAATCAGATTAAGAATATAATTTTTGTCGTTATGCTCATATTTCATCTGTATGGCATGGCTCTTAATGGTAATTCCTCTTTCGCGCTCAAGTTCCATATTATCAAGCACTTGCTCTTGCCTGTCACGATCCGTAACCGTTCCGGTAAATTCAAGTAAACGATCAGCGATCGTACTTTTACCATGATCAATATGTGCTATTATGGAAAAGTTTCTAATATTTTTCATCGGTGCAAAAATAGGGAATATTAAGGACTTGACAAGGAGAAAAAAATGTTATGAATTAGAGATTTTGAGCAGCCTGTAAAATTTTGTGTAATATTTTGTCAAAAAAAAAGTATGATATTTAAAAAAAGTCTACTTTTGCTAAAAAAATCAGAATGTTACAGATTTTTATTATTACATCAATTTTACTTCTATTGTCAGTATTAATACTTGGATTTAATATTTTCTTTAACAAAAAAGGGAAATTTCCTGCGACACAAATCGGGCACAACAAAGCGATGAAAAAAAAAGGAATATACTGCCCACGTACACTTGACACTCTTGACAGAAAAGCATGTAATGTCTGCGATTATTTCATTATGACAAAAAAGGTAAAAGAGCAGAGTGAGTGTATGGCAACTGTTAAGGGATAAAAATTATTGATTTTAAAAAGATTTAATCGTTCTTTAAACATTTAACCTTCGTAATTGTTTTATGTACTAATAAATATTTAATTGTTTACCATTATTATTTAATCATTAAAAAACAGAGAACTATGAAAAAAGTAATCCTTCTTACAATCGTCTTGTTAAGCACTTCATTGGCTTACACACAGGTTGCCATTAATAAAGATGGCAGCGATCCCCTTCCAAACTCCATCCTCCACGTAAAAGGTAGCGGAGTAAATGCAATGTATATTGACTATTCTACCGGATATGTCGGTTTAAATAATACTATTCCAAGTTACAGGCTGCACGTTCTGGAAACTGTTACAGATACAAAAACTTATGGTTCGGTATTTGAAATAACCGGTGGATCAACAAGCACAGAAAAATATGCCGGGGTTTACAGTTATATCAATGGTACAGGCGGAGTTAACAGAGCCTTTGAAGGCCTTTCATACGGCACGAATGAAAGTTCATATAATATTGGATTAGCCGGTTTTGCTAAAAATGCAAAATACAATTATGGTATTCAGGGAATGGCAGATGAAGCTAATAGCATCAGCCTGGGAAATAACATTGGCGCAATAACTGAAGCTGATAATTGTGATTATATGAATATCGGGACATTTGCTATTGCACACGGTGCCGGTAGCTGGAACATGGGAATCTGGACAAAGGCATCCGAAGATAATGCAGGTCTTAATTATGGTATATACGCAAAAGCTGCAAACTCAGGACCTGGTTCAGGTGATTACTGGTCGGGCTATTTTGACGGAAAAATCAATGTTGATGGTTCGATTTACCAAAATGGATCGGTGTTACACGCAAAAAGTGTTGCTCCTCTTCTTAATGCTTCAGAAAAAATAATGACATTCAAGCCTGTTTCAATAGTAAATGATAATAATGAAACATCATACGCTTTTGATGCTGAGGCAATGAAAGATAGCGCTCCGGAATTGGTAAGAGAAGTAACAAGCCCTCCGGATCCAAAAGACGAAAAATCAGAAGCTGTGACAAGCACAAGTGTTAACATTTCAGCAATGCTACCTATCCTTACAAAAGCTTTACAGGAATTAAACGAAAAAGTTGAGAATCTTGAAAAAGAAAACAATGCTTTGAAAGCAGAGATCAACAAGCTCAAAGCAAATAAGTAATCCCGTTTTAAAACGGACTTGAAAATTTATTTTGTTGATTTAAAAGCAAATATTATGAAAATATCAAGATTAATAAATACGGCAATATTCCTTCTGCTCATTTCTCAATTGAGTTTTGGACAGGGAATGAAAGTTAAGCCCGGTACAAATGTTATTATCAACACAAGTACCACTCTGAAGGTTGCCGGTGGAGGTGATCTGACCGTTCTGGACGATCAGACATATTCTCCCTCTCTTCTTGAAAGAGGTAGCCTTGCATTCGCAGGTGGCGGAGAGCTAGAAGTTCAACAATATATTGAGAAGAACCAATGGCACATTATTTCATCGCCTATGACAAGCCAGACCATCGCACCCTATACTGATATGTATATTTATTCGTATGACGAGACTACAGACTCATTTCAGAATTTGTACCAACTAACAGACCCGCTGAATGTTGGAGAAGGTTATTTTGCATGGCCTGTTGCAGGAAATTCTGATATTGTTAAATTCAATGGCACAGCCAACAAATCGGATGAAAACGTAACGCTCTCTGTTACGCCGGCAACAGATAATTCGGGATGGAACCTGATTGGTAATCCCTTTCCTTGTGTTGTTGACTGGAATGGAGATGCATCCTGGAATTTGAATTATGTGAGTTCAACCTTATACCTGTATGACTATGCTTCCGGAAATTACAAAACCTGGAATTTCAATGGAAATATAGGAACAAATGGCAAAACCAATGGCTATATTGCTGCAACACAGGGCTTTTGGGTAAGAACCAGCGACACATTAGGAAGTCAGTCTTCTTATAGTCTTACTATTCCCCAATCGCAGCGAGTTGCAAGCCCTTCCACAGAATTCTATAAAGGTGGAAGTATTGAGGACAATATCTTAAGGCTTGCTGTGAATAATGTTACATATTCTGATGAATGTGTAATTGCATTTAATAATGTAGCAACAGATGGATTTGATAATGATTTTGACGCCTATAAACTCTTAACAAAAGTTCCGTCTCCAAAACTCTATACGATAAACGGAAGCACAAAGCAGGCTGTTAATTTTATGACATCTGTTGAAAATCATGAAACTGTCCCTGTTGGATTTTTTGCAGGAAATGATGATTCATTTACATTGACTGCAAGCGGAATGGATAATTTTCCTGCCGACCTTCCTATTTATCTCGAAGATAAAAAAGATATGGTTTTTCAAAATCTGAGGGAAAATGCTGAATACACATTCACATCTACAATCTTAGACGATCAGGATAGATTTGTGATACACTTTGCAAGTCCGCTGGGCATAGACAATCCTGCCGGAATAATGGAAAGCATCAGAATTTACAGTTGGCAGAATTCAGTGATTGTAGATGCTCCATCAGGATTTTCAGGTACTATAGAGATTTATGACCTACCCGGAAAAATGATAGCGTCATCACAAATTTTTGAAGGCAAAAACAATATTACAATTAATGCTGCAAAAGGATACTATGTAGCAAAAGTTGTTGGAACTGACGGAATAAAAACACGTAAGGTCTATGTTCAATAGCCCTACCCTTACATAACAAAATGCCCGGATTTCAATTTGAAATCCGGGCATTTTTCTTATATGTGAGTAATATTAAGCTATTGCCTTTTTACCCATAAAAGTTTTCATAAATAAATCGATGAATACTCCAACAGCTCCACCAATCATCATGGCATCTGGTAGAATTCTAAACCACATCCAGCCTTCCATACCTTGAAGTGCTTCGCGGGTTCTGGTAAAATAGTAACCCATTTCGGATGCTGCTCTTGTTTGTTCTAAGCCTATCATCATTGTGGGCAAAGAAAAAATCAATACTCCAATTGTTAAAGACCAGAAAGATATTTTACTTAGTTTGTCGTTCCAGATATAACCGTTGGCTAAAGCATTTGCCCTTGAAGTCATATATAGGAATGCAATTGAGATATAACCAAAAGCACCTAATAATGCAGTATGTCCGTGAGGCAT
>JAOZLR010000267.1 GCA_029934735.1 Bacteroidales bacterium | reverse complement strand
CCGCATAGTCTCATTAATTCTTCAGGCGAGCCCTGTTCAATGAACTCATCAGGAATGCCCAGCCTTTTAATAGTTGCTGTATATCCGTTATCGTTCACAAACTCAATTACTGCACTTCCAAGTCCCCCGACTATGGTTCCGTCTTCAACAGTAATTATTTTGTTAAACGATTTGAAGACCTCATGAAGAATATCTTCATCTATAGGTTTTAAAAACCGCATATTGTAATGTGCAGCTTCGATACCTTTTTGTGAAAGTTCTTCGCACGCTTCAATCACAAAATTGCCGGGATGGCCGATTGAAATTATGGCAATATCTTTCCCGTCTCTGATTTTCTGGCCTTTACCTATTTCCAAATTCTTAAATGGTGTTTTCCATTCCGGCATAACACCTCTTCCCCTGGGATATCGTATCGAAAATGTTCCTGCACCAGGAAGCTGGGCTGTAAACATCATATTTCGTAGCTCTTCTTCGTTCATAGGGGCTGCAATAGATATGTCCGGAATTGATCTGAAATAAGCCAGGTCGAATGCTCCATGGTGTGTTGGCCCGTCTTCTCCGACAAGTCCGCCACGGTCGAGACAGAAAACTACCTGGAGTTTTTGCAACGCTACATCGTGGATAACCTGGTCGTAAGCGCGTTGCATAAATGTGGAATATATGTTGCAAAAAGGAATCATACCTTTTGCTGCAAGCCCCGCAGCAAATGTAACCGCATGCTGTTCGGCAATACCCACATCAAAAGCTCTGGAAGGCATTTTTTCCATCATAAGATTAAGAGAGGAACCTGTTGGCATTGCAGGAGTAATTCCAACAATCCTGTCATTAATGATTGCCAGTTCAATAATTGTCTCTCCAAAGACATCCTGATATCTCGGAGGTAGCTTTATTGCCGAATCTGTTTTTTTTATTTCGCCTGTCTTTTTATCAAAAATACCTGGTGAATGGTAAGTTGTTGGTTCCTTTTCAGCCTTTTCAAGTCCTTTGCCTTTTTTTGTTAAAACGTGTAATAACTTGGGCTCTTTTATCCTTTTCAGGTCGCGCAGGAGCTTTACAAGTCTTATTACATCATGGCCGTCAGTTGGTCCAAAATAGCGAAAGTTAAGGGCTTCAAAAAGATTACTTTTTTTAAGAATGGTTGATTTTACAGCATTTCCAACCTGTTTTACAATTGCTCTTGAGTTAGCACCGTATTTCGTATTTCCGCCCATCAGTTTCCAGGTGAAATCTTTGAAACTATTGTAGGTCTGTGATGTTGTAATATCTGTAAGGTACTCTTTCATAGCACCAACATTCCTGTCAATCGACATTTGATTGTCATTCAAAATCACGAGGATATTTGTTTTGGAAACCCCGGCATTGTTAAGTGCTTCCATTGCCATTCCACCAGTCATTGAGCCATCACCTATTACTGCTATGTGTTGTTCCGACTTGTCACCTTGCAATTCAGAGGCAACTGCCATACCCAGTACAGCCGAAATAGAAGTTGAAGAGTGGCCTGTGCCGAAAGCATCGTAATTACTCTCGCTCATTTTTGGGAAACCACTGATTCCTTTTTGTTTTCTGTTTGTCGAAAAAGTATCTTTCCTCTCCGTGATTATTTTATGTGCATAGGCCTGATGACCAACATCCCAGACCAGTTTGTCGGTTGGTGTATCAAAAACATAATGAATAGCGACTGCAAGCTCCACAGCTCCAAGGCTTGCAGCAAGATGCCCCGGATTGGCAGAGATCACCTCAATAATGAAGTGCCTTATCTCGTCACAAATTTGTGGTAACTCCTCTTCGCTGAGTTTTTTAAGGTCAGCCGGGCTGTTTATCTTCGATAATAATGTTCCGGGTTCAGGTGACATATATTCAATTAAAATTTTTGTAAAAGTAAGTTTTTAGAAAATATCACACGGAATAATATTTATTATATCCGGGATAATTGTACATTTGGATTTTGTTTTCATAATATTTTATAGTTTTTAACATGATATGAAGTCGTTTATTGTCTGGATATTAATATTTGGAGCTTTTGTTTTCCTAACCCTTAACAGGCATAGTAGAACTGGTGTTCAGACATACCAAAGCGAAATCTGGGCTGATAAAGCAGGCTATTACGTGTATCTTCCATCTCTTTTTATTTATGGCTTTAATGCCTCTGCTTTTCCTGATAGTATTGATGCTAAAACCGGTAACGGCTTTCAATTTGTAGATGATAAGGTTGTAACAAAATATAATTATGGTGTCGCTCTAATGCAGATGCCGTTTTTTCTTATTGCAGATATTCTGGCTGGCAAAGAAGGTAATGGCTTTTCGTTGATATATCATAGAGCTATTGATATTGCCGCAGTTTTCTATCTCGTTACCGGATTATTCCTTTTGTTCAGAGTATTACGAATAAAGTATTCTTTGCCGGTTTGTGCCATTACATTAATTGCAGTTCTCTTTGGTACAAATCTGTATTACTATGCAGTTATTGATACAGGGATGTCGCACATATACAGCTTTGCCTTGTTCTCTCTGTTTTTATTTTTATTGATAAACAGATCGTTGTTCGAAAATAGAATGATGCTATTTGTGATATTTATATCCTTTCTTGCTTCATTAATGATTGTAATTAGGCCAACATCGATTTTGTATATTGTTGTTGTTTTTATTATTACTCATCAGAATGTGAGATATTTTTACAGCTATTTTAAGTGGGAATACCTAACTGTTATTGCTGTTACATCTATTATTGTATTTCTTCCACAGTTGCTGTATTGGAACTATTTGACAGGTTCATCTTTTTACTATTCATACGGGAATGAGTCTTTTGTGAACTGGAACAATCCCCAGTTATTAAAATCCTTATTTTCTCCCAATAATGGGCTTTTGTTGTATAACCCACTGATATTACTTATGTTAATCGGAATTTTTATAATGATAATGGATCATCTGCAGAATGGCTGGATATTTGGGATTCTTTTCGTAACCCTACTTTATGTAGTCAGTTCCTGGTGGTCGTTTTCGTTTGGTTGTGGATACGGAAGTCGTAATTTTGTGGAATATTACTCAGTTTTCAGTATCCCACTGGCTTATTTTATAAGCGTTAGCAAAGAGAAAAAGAGTGTTATGTTTTTTGTGAGTGTTTTAATGATTATTGTTTTTGTGTCATACAATATGAAAATGATATATACCTGGGATCGGTGCTGGTTTGGGAATAATGACTGGGACTGGTGTGAATATTTGCAACTGGTTACTTCGGGTACTCATTGAGTATTTGTTTTTTTACATCGTTATACTATTTCAGCTTTTTGTCTGTTATATTGAAAAAAAATATTATGCTGGTTAATGTAATTTCTCTCTTCTTTCTTTTTTTGATGAATACAGGGACGGTTGTTATTGAGGTTAATGGATTAAAAAATACTGATGGACAGTTATTTATTAGTCTCTATAATGATGCCGATGATTTTCCTGAAGTTGACAAAGAATACCTGATAATAGTTGTCGATTCTATACCCGGAACGACTGTGACAGTGAGATTTGAAGATATTCCATACGGTGACTATGCCATGGCAATGTTTCACGACGAAAATAGAAGTGGAGAGATTGATAAAAACTTTTTTGGTATTCCGAAAGAAGGGTATTGTTTTTCAAAAAATTTTAAGCCGGTTTTGTCAGCACCCGACTTTGGCGATTGTAGTTTTACTTTGGACAGTGGTTCTGTTATTATGGTTTCAAAGGTTATAAACTAGGGTTTATCTTTTATACATCTAACACTAAAACAGTACTCCTTATCCGCTGTCGTCCTGTTTATATTTGTTTGGTTTTTGCTCATTTGTCTTAACCAGGCAACATTTGTATTGAAAGATGTGGATGTCCAGAAGTATGCATTTTTGTTCAGGAAGCTTAAAATATCAACGTTTGTTTTATAATTTCCGGCTAATGGCGCATCGAATCCTGAAGAGCCATCAATTAGTAATTTGCGACCGACTATGTTTAGACCGCCGAGAAAATTCGTTAGCTCTGTCCATTCTTCATCAGATGGCAGATGAAATCCTGCAGGACAAATTTTTAAAGCTGTTTCCCAGGGATACAGCCTTCCATAATCGGTGCAATCCAATGTGTCCATATCAAAGCAATAGCTATTATTAATGACGGTGTCAATATTTTTCATCATCCATACCTGATTGCCAATTACTACTGTAGGGATATCCTGTGCCTGAAT
>JAOZLR010000266.1 GCA_029934735.1 Bacteroidales bacterium | reverse complement strand
GGGGTTTCAGCTTCTCAACAGTAAACTCATCGTCTGAGATGCCTATGTCAAACTTAACATTGGTTAGTTTTATTTTTGTAGTGTGTTTTTTCTTAAGATCCTTCATTGTGACTTCAGCAGCATACCAGTAACCTTCCAATTTTTCATAGATGTAGGTAGCCTCTTTATATTTTCGGCCTGATTTGTCATAATAGATCATTGTCTTTGGATAGTAATTTGTTTTCTCAATAGTAACTACTATCTTTGAATATTGCGATTTGTCCGATTTTGGAGTCATTTCAACTACATACCCGTTTTCATTAGTCTCAGTTAACCGGGGAGTAAACCTATCCATATACGGTCTTGTATCCATATCTTCGGTCGAAAAGTCAGTTCCGTTAAATGCCTGACTTTTAGCGAGCATTGATATTTTCTTGGGTTTTCCAAATGCAGGCATATACAACCACATAATACCATCGGGTAGCGACAGCGTGGCAATTCCTGCCTGAGATTCGGGTTTTGTGTAGCGATATATTTTCTTGTCTATACCTTTCTGAATCATTTCAGCCTCTCTGATCTTCTCCTTTCCTGATTTACTGATTAATATAATTTCGATTGTTCCGGCCCTGTCTTTTGGTGCTGATAAGACATTATCCATTTTTGTAAGAACAGATGCTCCGTCTTGTGAAAAAGACGTTTCTGCCGAAAACAGAACCACGAAAATAAGAAGACTTGCTATTTTTATCGTTTTCATTTCTTCAACTTTATTATTTCAGGGTGCAAATTTACAACTTTCTTCTTTTAACAAGAATTAAAATTACCGGAAGTAAAGTTAATGCACCAAGACTTGAACCTAACATACTAAAAGCAATCAATAAGCCGAAGTATTGTAAAGGTACCATTTGAGAAAAAAGTAAAACAAGGAAACCTGCAGAAACAGAAATGGCATTTATCAGTATTGCCTTTCCACTAACAATTATAGAGCCTTCAAGTGCCTTTTCCAAATTATTGCTTTGTTCAAAAATATGATTAAAGTGAGATATGATATGTATTGAATAGTCAATCCCAATACCAAGAGCAACGCTTGCTACCAGAACCGTACCGATATTAAGGGAGATTCCGGCTATTCCCATAAAGCCAAAAAGAATTGTAATCGCAATTACAATTGGAATAATTGCGTAAATTCCACTGGAAAAAGACCTTAATATCAACCCAACAATAATTATCACAAAAATAACTGCAATTGTCAGGCTGCCAAACTGGCTTTTAACGAGGCTTCTGTCCATTGTCACATCTATGAAAGGCATTCCTGTAATTGCAATCTGACAATCATCTGTCGAGTTCTCCTTAATAAACTTATCCATATATTCGCCAAATGCTTTTTTGGATTTGTTATCAGGCGACAGAAATGTTGAAAGAATAATTCCCTCATCAAGGTCGTCTGATACGAAACGTTGCATATAGTCATTTCCATCAAGCAAAAACCAAAGCTGTTCTATCATAACTCTGTCATCAGGGATTTTCAGGCCATTACCCAGAACATCATTAATCTCTTCAATAAGATTGGCTACCGACTGGGTATTTTTTATGTCAGGGCTTTCCTTCATATAGATTTCGGTTTTTATCATCATTTTTAGTACTTCCGGGCTTTGCATATCACCCCTAAAAAGTACAAAAACCGGTTTTGTCCCCCCAAATTTTTTAAGCATTATCTCCTCAGCCATTCGTGTTGGGTTCCCTTTTTTAAAATATTCTTTAATATCTACACTCCTTTCAATCTTAAAAATTCCGCCAACACTTAATAATATTAATATACTCCATACTGTCAATACATATTTAGGATGCTTAAAAAGAAGTGAATGCAACGGAATCAGGATGTTTTTCGAAAGTATTGAATGTTTTGATCTCTCAGTAATTTTTCCTTTCTTTTTGCTGGTTATTGAAAATGCTACAATAACAGCAGGGACGAAAAATATTGATAACAGAAGTGTGAAGAATGTTCCGAGAGCCGTAAATATTCCAAAGTCTTTAATCATTGTCAGATAGGCACCAAAAATAAAGGACACAAAGCCTATCATTGTTGTTAATGCAGCTAGGATTACCGGAATAATAATGAAAGATAAAGCTTTAATAACGGCCTTTTTTCTGTCTTTTTCTTTATACTGATTTATTCTGTTTAAAACATGGATTGTGTAAGCACTTCCAACTGCAAGCAATATTATCGGGATGTTATTGGATATCATTGACATCTCGTAGCCTGCAAGTCCCATTATCCCTAATGTCCACACGATTGCGATAATAGCAGTTAACAAAGGTAAGACAACACCTCTAACCGACCTGAAGCTTAACATTAGAATAAAGGCTATTAACAGAAATGCAATCGGTAAAAGCTTTATCAGGTCTGAAGTCATCAGGTCCGAGATGTAGGTCACAAGCATAGGCGAGCCAGTAAAGTAAATCTTCACCGGCAAATCCATAGCTAGTACTTTGCCCTTAACAGTTCTTGCAACTGTTTGAGGATCAGCTTCATCATTGAGAGTGAATATTATCAAAGTTGCTGTTCCATCATCCGAGATTATTGTTCCCCGATACATCTCTTTTGACATCACCCTGTTTCTCAAAACTTTCAGCTCTTCAGGAGTATCAGGCAAGTCATATTCATCAATCAGGTCGCCAATCTCAATTCCAAAATCGCTACCTTTAATATCAATTATATTTGTCAGGCTGGTTACTGCATTTATCCCTTCAACCTCTTTCAAAGTATCTGTAATCTCAACAATATTCTGTAAAACACTAGTATTGAAAATATCATCAGCTTCCAGAATTATAATACCCATATTGTTACCACCAAACTGTTCACCAATTTTTTTAAAAAGAGCAGCATGAGGATCATCATTAGGTAATGAGCTGATAATGTCGGAGTTAATTCTAAGGTCTTTAATGTAAAAACCCAAAAATACAGTCAGTACAAATACCAATAAAATAATATACCACTTCAGTTTTATAGTTATCCGTGCAAGTTTATCCATAATTGAAATTTTCAACAAAATAAAGGAAACATTATCACATTTGCAAGCATATTAAAATCAATCTGTTTCTGGCTTTTTTCTGCTTGTCTTTTTATCAGACTGTATCTTTTTACTTTCCAGTCTTTTTTCCTTTGAAGCCATGGTCGGTTTTATTGGAATTCGCTTTTTCGGAGGAGTAAGAGTCTTTATTATTAACGAAAAAAACTTCTCAATAACCTGTTGCTTATTTTTTAATTGCGACCTGAATTTTTCAGAGACCAGAATAAGCTCTCCACGGCTGTTAATCTTATTACTCAGATCTTTGTAAAGGCGCTCTTTGTCATCGTCTGACAGAAGTGAGGACTCCTCAATATTAAATCGCAACTCAACTTTTGTATTCACCTTGTTGACATTTTGTCCACCGGGCCCACTACTTCGTGAAGTAGAAAAGGCCATCTCATCCATAAAGCGTTTTTTGGGATATTTTAAAGGGCTACCAGCACACATAAGTTACTATTATTGATTACTGCAAATGTAGGGAAAATTATCAGGCCTTCGGTTCGCAATGACGGAATTGAAAACGTCATTGCGGCGCCTGCGTTAAAGCTACTGCGACAACGTGAGGCGCAAGACCTGGGAAAAGGGGCGCACAAAATGATATGGCAATGAAAATCACAAATAATAAAATTCAAATTTCAAATAAATTCCAAATTCTAATTATTTAAATTTCAAAAATACGATGACGTTTTATTCATTGTTTTTTTGAATTGAGATTTATTTGTTATTTATCATTTGAGTTTTGGAGTTTACTAAAAAACAACCGTTTATGCACAAGCCTGCCTTTGATTCCTCGTGGTGATGGCCGTGGTTATTACAATTCGGAATAGTTACACACCCCAGCTTACCCAGAAGGCACTCTCACCCCCTCTCGGCTTATACGCCAGCTATTCCACAGAGGGGAGTGTAGCAACCCGCAAAAACAAAAACGTCATTGCGAGGAGGAACCCCGATAACTATCGGGGAAGCAATCTGCCTGCATTAAAATACTGCCGTTATCAACCCTGTCATTTCGACTACCGTGGCAGGCAGGTGTAAAGGAAGGAGGAATCCGTTTGCTAAAAAACAACCTACTGTCAAAAAAAACTGAGCTGTTCGGGATCTCCGAATCCCGAACTAAATATTTGCAGGATTTAAAATCCTGATATACAAGGTT
>JAOZLR010000041.1 GCA_029934735.1 Bacteroidales bacterium | reverse complement strand
GCACCAACAGCAGCAGGAATAAGGGAGTTTGAAAACAGATATGGTCTTGATTTTTGACGCAGCATTTCGATAATTTCTTTACGACCGGTTGTAAATCCACCGATTCCTCCTCCGAAAGCTTTTCCAAGAGTTCCGGTGATAATATCCACCTCACCACGAACATCAAACAGTTCTGTAACACCACGGCCTGTTTCTCCAACAACACCTGCAGAATGACATTCATCAACCATTATCATAGCATCATACTTTTTGGCAAGTTCGTTGATTTTATCCAGAGGGGCAACGTTTCCATCCATTGAGAAAACGCCATCAGTAACAATAAGTTTAAAACGGGCTGTTTTGGAAGCTTCTTTTAGTTTTACTTCAAGGTCTTCCATATTTGCATTGTCGAAGCGAAAACGCTGAGCTTTACAAAGTCTGACACCGTCAATAATGGAAGCATGGTTTAAAGAGTCGGAGATAATGGCATCTTCGGCTGTTAAGATCGGCTCAAAAACACCACCATTGGCGTCAAAGGCGGCGGCATAAAGAATTGTGTCTTCGGTTCCGAAGAACTCGGCTATTTTCTGCTCAAGTTCAGTATGAATATCTTGTGTTCCGCAGATAAATCTTACAGATGACATACCAAAACCGTGGCTGTCGAGAGTGTCCTTTGCAGCCTGAACCAATCTTGGATGATTAGAAAGGCCGAGGTAGTTGTTTGCGCAGAAGTTCAAAACTGTCTGCCCTGTATTCAATTTAATTTCAGGTCCCTGTGGAGATGCGATAATTCTTTCAGCTTTGAATAGACCAGCCTCTTTAATACCGGCCAGTTCTGTTGCGAGATGTTCTTTTATTTTTCCGTACATTTTTGTATGTTTTAAATTGACAATTGTTATTTATTTTAAAAACCGCAAATATATTTTAATTTGGGTTAAAACTGATTTTAAATTAGAAAACTAAATTTTTTTGCATAAACCTGTTATTTAAATTTGTCAGTTTGCAAAAATATTTATTTTTGCCACAAAATTGTTAATTAAATAACACTAAATAAAAAAAAGATGAAAAATATATTAATTATCGGTTCAGTTGGGCAAATTGGCTCGGAACTGACAATGGAATTAAGAAGACGATATGGTAATGATAATGTTGTTGCCGGATTTCGCAGTACACAACCTTCGGAAGAACTGGCTAACTCCGGTCCGCTTGAAAGAGTGGATGCTACCGATGTTGAAAGACTGAATGAAGTGGTAAAAAAATATAATATTGATACAATTTATAATCTGGCAGCATTACTTTCAGCTGTTGCAGAAGAAAAACCACAGGCTGCCTGGAACGTAGGCGTAAACGGAGTATATAATGTACTTGAAGTTGCACGCGAGCATAATTGTGCTGTCTTTTTCCCAAGTTCAATAGGTGCTTTTGGGCCATCTACACCACTGGACAATACACCTCAGGATACTATCCAGCGACCTAATACAATGTATGGAGTAACAAAAGTAACAGGCGAATTGTTAAGTGATTATTATTTCAAGCGATTTGGTGTTGACACAAGAGGTTTACGTTACCCTGGAATTATCTCAAATGTTACACTTCCTGGTGGAGGCACTACCGATTATGCAGTTGAAATTTTTTATGAAGCAATAAAAAATAAAAAATATACATGTCCGATGGCTGCCGGTACATTCCTTGATATGATGTATATGCCGGATGCTTTGGATGCCGCAATCGATCTTATGGAGGCTGATCCTTCAAAACTAAAGCATCGTAATGCTTTCAATGTAACAGCTATGAGTTTTGACCCTGAAATTATTTCAAATGAAATAAAAAAACATATTCCAGAATTCATAATGGAATATGATGCTGACCCGCGTAAAAAAGCTATTGCCGACACCTGGCCAAACAGTATGGACGATTCATGCGCCCGTGAAGAGTGGGGTTGGAATCCAAAATATGTCCTTAGTGAGATGACAAAGGATATGCTTAAAGAGATAAGTAAGAAACTGGGAATCGGATATTAACCAAGCATTTTGTAACAAAATAAAAATTCCCCTAATTAATTAGGGGAATTTTTTATTGATATAACCACTTTACCTTCTATTACCCAAAAACCGCAACATGAAAAGAAACAAGTTGATAAAGTCAAGGTACAGGCGCATTGCACCCATAATTGTCAGTTTTTTTGTATTTTCAGCCCCATATTCCACTCCGGCCCCGATACGTTTCAAAACCTGAACATCATATGCTGTAAGGCCTGTAAATACAAGTACCCCAATAAAACTAATTATATAATCAAATGTCTCACTATGCATAAACATATTTACGACACTTGCGATTATAATTCCAATTAATCCCATCATCATTAATGAGCCGAATTTTGTAAGATCCGTTTTTGTTGTGTACCCAACAACTGCCATCACGCCAAACATTCCGGCAGTAACCACAAAAGTTTGAAAAATTGATGCAGATGTATAGGCGATAAAAATAAAACTCAGACTCATCCCCATCAATACAGAAAAGGCACCAAACAATAAAGTTAAAGTACCTGAAGAGAACTTTTGAAATCCAGCTGACATCGCAAAAACAAATCCTAAAGGTGCCAACATGACAATCCAACCGAGAATTGTCATACCGCCTTCAGGATTATAAAGCGACATTATCAGTGAGGGGGTTGCAGCAAAATAGTAAGCTACAAATGCCGTTATCGCCAAAGCTATTGCCATCCACGAAAACACGCCTGCCACAAAAGTTCTCGAAATTGAACCCGAATCAACTTGTGCGTGTGCTCCTCCACTAATTCTATTATTTGTCATCATAATTTTTTGTTTTTAATATTTTGAGTAAACCTCTTATCAAATATAATGCCCAAAAAAGAGTTAAGGATCACAATTCTTTTTTCAATTTATAACTTATCCAAAAACATTCCAGCCAGTTTCATCATTTCCAGTTCGGCTACTTTAGCGTTATACATAGCCTGATTGTAGCGGTCTATAGATTCCTGCAGATTGATTTGAGCCTTACGAAAATCCAGTGATGTAATCTGACCAATCTGGAATTGTTCTACAGAGCGATTGAAATTCAATTCGTTAATTTTTTTATTACCCTCTTCTGTTTTGAGAATGAACAGCATATTTTTATAATTACTGTATGCATCAGCAACCTGACGTTGTAACTCAATTCCAATTTTCTCAATATAAATCTGGGCATTTTCTACATTTATTTTCGCATTTTGTTCTCTGACGCGTGTCTGTCCACCATCAAAAAGATTCCAGGACAATGATGCACCAAGGTTCATTCCGTCACTTTTTTGATATAGAAAGCTGCCCAGGTCATTATCTATCCTGTTATATGAATATCTTCCGTTAATATCAATTTTAGGGATATATCCGGTATGACTTTGCTTTAATTGTATTTCTGAAATACCTTTACTTTGTTGTGCGATTAAATAATCCACATTTTTGTTACTGGCATTTTGCCATATATCCTCATAATTAAAAGTTGTCCCGAAAATTACAACTGTATCCACCACAAACTCCGTAGTCATCGGTATACCCATCATCACTTTCATATCATTGCCTGCGAGTTCAAGCTGGCGAAAAGTATTAATGTAGTTAACACTATCGTTGTTTCTGTCAACCTCTGCATTCAAAAGGTCAAGTTCTGTAGCCTGACCAAAATCGTATTTATCTTTCATATAACCAAGCCTTTCATTGGAGATGGTAATCGTACGTTTAATATTTTCAATACGTGAAGTTAATAGCGATACCTGGTAATATGATCTTATCAGCCGTATCAATGTATTTTCAATGACAGACCTGGCCTGCAACTCAGAAAGAGTGTAGGTTTCATTTAGTATCTTGAAATTATAATGCCTGCTCAACCCGTCAAACAGCCTGTAATTAAGACCGAGGGAAGCATTATAGGTTTTAGAGACAGCACCGGGATTTGAAACATTGTCTCCTGATGCAAATGTCATATCAGTATTGTTTTTTGAATAATTCGCACCTGCCAAACCAACTAAAGAGGGTAGATATCCTGAATTAAGGACACCTTTGTTTACTTCTGCTATTCGTACATTATTTTTTACAGTTAAAATATCCTGATTCTTCATCATTGCAACAGCAACAGCATCAGAAAGTTTCAATACTGAATCAGCAGACTGCTGTGCAGATACCCAGGCTGGCAATCCAAACAGCACAATAATTATAATAAATTTATTTTTCCAATTCATCATTTTCAGCTTTAAGTTCTTTAATAACGTGCTCAACCTCTTCGGGAGTAACTCTTTTTTCCTCCCAGATATATATAAGGGTTCGCTTTAACTTATTGACTGATACCAGAAAAACCGGTAACAGAATAAGGGTTAAAAGTGTAGCAATAGTGATTCCATATGCAATTGAAATAGCCATTGGAATGAGAAACTGGGCCTGGAAACTTTTCTCCAGAATTAATGGAGCAAGACCGGCAACAGTAGTCAGAGAAGTAAGGAATATAGCCCTGAAACGGGAGACACCTGCCTGATACACAGCTTCTTTAAAGGGAACTCCGCTTTTCAGCAAACGATTAAATTTACTGATAAGTACAAGGCCGTCATTTACCAGTATTCCTATAAGGGCGATAATACCCATCATTGAAAGTACATTAATCGGTTGTCCATGGAACCAGTGACCCCAGGCAACTCCCACAAAACTAAATGGGATGAGAAAAAATAAAAGAATTGTTTGACTAAATGAGCGGAACGTAAATACTATAATGGCGATTATCAAAAACAGAATGATAGGAACCACTTTCCCGGCTGACTTAGAAGTCTTTTCCGCTTCACGGTTCTGGCCTTCGTAAAGCACATTTACCGTTGGGTATTTTGCCAGAATAACAGGTACAACAGACGCTTTTACATAATCCAGCACATCTGTTGCCGAAGCATTTTCATCTACCATATCTGCTTCAACAATTATCTGCCGCTTTCCGTCAAGATGGTTAATTGAAACAATGCCTCTTTTTATGGTATAAGATGCAATTTCCCCAAACGGAACTTTCTTTCGTGAAGGAGTGGTAATATACATTTCCGAAAGGTTTTTTATGGAGGATCGCTCATTCTCATCATAACGAACCCAGACTTTCACCTCATCTCGGCCACGTTGCAATCGCTGAACCTCTTTACCGAAAAAGCCTGACCGTATCTGCCCCAGGATATCCTGAAGAGTCAATCCAAGCATATAGGCCTTTTCTTTTAAAACAACGTTAATTTCTTTAATTCCCTGGCGGTCGTTATCGTTTATATCTTTAAGCCCTGATAATTTTGACAATTCAAATTTTAACTCGTTTTTAGCCAAAGTCAACTCTTCAAGATTGTTTCCCAGAAAAGCAACGGAGACAGGCTTACCAAATGAACCTCCACCGCCAAAAGAAAGCTGTTCGGCACCTATGACCGGCCCTGCCTTTTTGGCAATGGCATTGGCTATTTCAAAACTTATGATGTTTCGTGTTTCACCATTCAGGAGAATTATATTAAGGCTTCCATCAGCAGTTGATGGACCAATTTTCTTTTCAATGAAAGTAATGATATCCAAACTGTCAGCTCGTTTGGCTTTGTAATCAGCATTCACCTCCCAGGCTGCTTTTTGGATTTTATCAATCCAGACTTCTGTGATCTTTTCATTAGTCCCGGCAGGCATTTTCAAAGTAACGGTGATGTTATCCCGCTCAATAAACGGGAAAAATGTACCTTTGATTATTCCCCCTTCCATTGCCCCTATGGTCAATATAAACATTACCACAGCAATGGAAATTACCAGGAACCTGTTGTTTATGGAAAATCGCAAAACAGGAGCGTAGGTCTTATCTCGCATCCAATACATTATCTTGTCCATGAACTTTACCATACGGTTTTGTTTCTTCTCTCCTTTTAAAGCTCTGGAATGGGCAAGGTGTGTCGGAAGAATTATAACTGCTTCAATTAAAGAAACAAAGAGTGTGGCAATAACCACAAAAGCCAGCTCACTAAAAAAATCGCCCATTCGTCCGTCAAGGAAAAAGAAGGTTGAAAAAGCAATTATTGTTGTAAATATTGCAGAAAAAATTGAAGGTAACACCTCCATTGTTCCGTCGATGGCCGCCCTGACGCTATTTTTTCCCTGCTCGTAATGGGAATAAATATTTTCAGCAATGACAATACCGTCATCCACCAGAATCCCCACAACTACGATCATCCCAAAAAGTGAGATAGCATTGATTGTTACACCAAAAATATTTGCGAGAATAAACATTCCCCAAAAAGAGATTGGTAAGCCGGCAGCCACCCAAAGGGCCATTCTCGGATTAAGAAACATTGACAAGAATAACAAAACAAGCATCATTCCCATAGCACCGTTACGCAATAACAGATCCTTTCGCTCTTTAAGGTTAACAGACCTGTCTTGTACTACACTGACATCCAAATTTGGATTTTTTTCCCGGAACTCCGAAATGTAATTATTGATCTTTTCAGATGCTTCCAGGAAATCTTCACTGTTAGTGGTTTGTATTTCAATTTCAACGGATTTTTTGCTATTAATTTCAATTCTATTAGGATTTTCCGACCAGCGATCATAAACACGAGCCACATCATCAACTCTGATAGTTTTTCCCTGAACATCTGATTTAATGATTATATTATTCAACTCCCGTCCGTAATATTTTTTATAACGACCACGTATCAAATACTCCTCTTCGTTGGTACGTATTTTGCCGCCTGTTATGTCAATATTGGCACGCTTTACAGCATTTGCCACATCATCAAATGTAAGGTTATAACCCCGAAGAGTATTTTCGTTAACTGCAATTTCTATCTCCTCTTCAGGGAAGCCATGTAGCAGGACTTTAGAAATGCCCTCCATCCCTCTTATGTCATCTTCAATTTTGTAGGATATCTCTTTCAGGGATTTCAATGAAATATTGTCTCCACTGACAGAAAAAATTACAACTCTGTTGAGATTTTCATTTTTAAAAATAACAGGAACCTCCATATCAACAGGGAAGGAGTTAATACGATTTACTGCATTCTTTACATCCTCAAGTACAACATCAGTTTCATAGCTTTTATCCACTTCAACTGTTATGTTAGCACTGTTTTCAGAAGATACTGAGGTTACCCTCTCAATTCCGGAAACTCCTTTTAGATTGTCTTCAATTTTCAATACGATACCCTGTTCTACCTCTTCGGGAGAGGCTCCGGGATAAATAAGCTGAATGCTAATAATCCTGCTTTCAACCAAAGGGAAAAAGGATGATTTCATATTGAACATCGCCACAGTTCCAAAGATGGCAAACGTCATAATAAAAACATTAGCAGCAATCGGATACTTTATAAAGTAGGAAATGATCTTTTTCATTGAATTTTTTTTGTCCGGTTATTTATTTGATGATTGTGGAATTATCTTCATCCCTGGAAAGATACCGGGAATGTTTCTTGAAACGATTTTGGTTCCGTCAGTAAAACCTTTTGTGACCACTGACTTATCCAAAAATCGCACTACGTCTATTTCCTGCAGCTTAAGAGTACTATCTGATTTAATGATATATACATAGCTGTTTTCCACAAGAATATTTCGCGGCATTTCAAAAACATTATCCATTGAACCCGCTGATATCCTGGCCTTCACAAACATTCCTTCACGTAATCCCTTATCTGATGTTTCAATAAAAACTGAAACTGTCTGGGTATTAAGGTCAATTGCAGCATTAATCCGCGCAACTCTGCCCTTCCATATTGTTCCGCCCTCAGGAGATATTATTTCTGTCATATCACCAACAGATATCAGATTGGCATCAACTGCTTTAACAGAAAGCTCCAATTCAAATGCATCAGTATTGCTAAAAACACCAATTTTTTGACCAATCCGGATTAATGTTCCCGGATTCACATTTGATTCGGTAACAATTCCCGTAAAAGGAGCCCTGATATTATATTTATCAAGCCTTGCTTCAAGATTGCGGATACCATAATATGAGCTGTAGATATTCCGGCCGGTTATGAAAAATTTCTCTTTTTTCGATTTAACTTCCGGTAACGGTTTTAAGGGCTTATCAATCTCCATTGTTGTAAGATAATCGTACCATTTATCAAACTCATCAGGAAACTCAAGCTTAATATCGGGAAGCAAAGAGGTTATCAAATTCTGGAAATCGCTGTGCTTGGCATACAAGCTGGCTCTGAACTCCGAGTCATCGATTTTGATCATTAGCTCTCCTTTCTTAAAAGAAACACCGATTCTGAAGTCCTTATTTGTTTTTTGCAACACACCATTTACTTCTGAAAAGATATCGATACGATCTTTGGCTTTTACCTGTCCCGAACCTTCAATTATCAAAGGAGCAATTCCATTTTTAACTTCCATATAAGGAGCAATTACCAGGGTTTTATTAACTTTCTTTTTAGGCGCTTTTTTCATTTTTGAGATGTAACTGTAGCCAACTACACCAGCAACTATTACAATGATGGCCACTATCCATGTTTTTCTGAATGTCATAACTTTTTTCTTTTCTGTTTTATAAAATGGTTGTAATTACAACTTTTCTTCCATTTCGTTTACTCTATTAACTAATCTTTTTAGCAAATCAACAGTATTACTGATTTCTTTCTTATTAAAACCTTTTTCAAGTTCCGACTTTATCTCTAAAAACTTAGGCAATATTTTCTCCAAAAGTATTCGGCCCTCTTTGGTAAGATATATACCCTTCTTTCTTCTATCGTCTTTAAGGTTTATCCGAATTACTTTATGATTATCTTCTAATATGTTGATAGCCCTGGTTATTGAGGTTTTGTCCCTGTCCATAAAATTGGCCAGCTCCTGTTGGCTAATTCCTTCATTGGCATTAATTATTTTCAATAATATGAACTGCTCAAAAGTAAGATCAAAACCTTCTTTCTGAAAAGTTCGTGTAAGCAAATGAAACATACGGTGATGTGCCATTGCTATCCATTTTCCGAAAAAATCTGCTGTTTGAAACTCCATATTACAAAAGATGTATATACAACTATAAAAGACGGCAAAAGTAAAAATATATTACACCGTAGAGTGTATTTTTTTATCTGTATTTCATAAATAATGTTAAATCATTGTATTCAAGGGTATTCATATATTGAAGTTCGTGTTTATATTGTATTGTAATATTTCAAAAAAGGAAATCTTTTATACGCCTCTGCCCGATAATAGCAGTCAACTTTATCTGATAGTATTCCTTTTATGAATTTTTGAAAACAAATTTCTTTTTTTTTCGTAGAAAACCCTTATTGATAACTCATTTCATTAAAATATTGAATATGAAAGGAAAAATTTTACTGTTAAGTTTCTTGCTTTCCCTATATGGTGGCTTAATGGCTCAGGATACAAAAAGTAGTGACACTACCGATGACAATAGTCGTGTTTCGATAAAGCTATACAACGAAAGTCTTCAGCAGTGTGATGACGGACATTACAGTGAGGCACTTTCGATGGTGAATAAGGCCGTTTCGTTTAATCCGGATCTTATACAAGCTGTTTACAACAGGGGATGTATATTCCTGAAACTTAACAGACCCGACAGAGCAATACGTGATTTTAGTACGGTTATCTCAAAGGATAAAGATACTAAGGCCTATGTAGGTATGGGAACAGCCTACTTTATGAAGGAGGACTATTTAAAAGCAAATGAAGAGTTTTCCTCAGCAATTGCTATAGATCAAACTTTTGCAGAAGCATATTATCTCAGGGCAAATGTCCTGATAAAGCAAGGACATGATCAGGAGGCTTTAATGGATTTTGATAAGGCCATTTCATTGAAACCAGATTATGCTCCGGCATATAATGATAGGGGATTGTTGAAAATGAATATGCATGATTACACAGGAGCTTTAAGTGATTTGATAAAAGCTACAACACTTGATCCGTCTATGGCATTTGCATTTAACAACCTTGGTAAAGCACACGAAAATGCAGGTGATAAGGAGGCTGCCCTCGAAGATTACACTACTGCAATTAAGGTAGATATAAAATTTGCAGATGCCCTTAATAACCGTGGAAGATTAAAATATGAAATGGGTGATTTTGAAGGAGCCGTCAAGGATTTCACAAAAGCAACTAACCTTAATTCATCCTTTGCTTATGCTTATAACAACAGAGGAAATGCCAAATATATGATGGGTGATTTTAGCGGTGCAATTGAAGATTTTTCAACAGCTATAAGCATTGATCCTGATTATGGGGTAGCCTATCTGAACAGAGGAAATACAAAAGAGATGCGAAGGGATGTGGCAGGTGCTTGCAGAGACTGGAATAAGGCAGCTTCTCTTGGTGTTGTAGTGGCTGAGAATTATGCAACAAATCAATGTAGTAAATAATAAAAAAGATATAACGATGTCAAAAAGGATATTTTATATAAGTGTCATATTTGTATTGCTAACAGGGATGAAAAATCTGTCGGGACAGAGTGTCGGCTTTACAAAGTACAATTTCCCTAATAACCGGTTGGAGCTTAGTAATGCCCTTGCTCAAATAAGTCAGGGAGATAAGTATTATGAAATAGGGCCAGGAATGTATCATCTTGCTATTGACAGTTACATAAAAGCAAACAATTTTAACCCTGATAATGTATTATTAAATTATAAAATTGGCAGGTGCTATTTGTATGATAATGATAAAACTAATGCAATTAAATATCTGGAGAAAGCTTATAACCTCGACCCACGAATTAGTCTTGATATGGAATATAATGATGTCAACTATCTCCTTGCAAAGGCCTATCATCTGAATTATCAGTTTAATGAGGCAGTAGAAAAATATCAGGAGCATAAAAATGCCCTAACACCGGAACAACTTGCAAAAGAGAAAAAGCCGATTGATAAGAATATTCAAGAGTGCCTGAAAGCCAGAGAACTGGTTGCAAATCCTGGTAGGGTTTTCATTGACAATATGGGTGAAGTAATAAATTCTGCATATCCGGAATATAGACCATTAGTGGTTCCTGAGGAAGATATGATTATGTTCACTTCAGCAAGGGAGAGCACAACAGGTGGCAGAAGAGATGATGACTCTTTCTATTTTGAGGATGTTTTTGCCACTTATTATGAGGATGGCAGATGGACTATTCCTGAAAACGATTTTGGGATAAATGGCTCAAATCATGAAGCGACTGCAGGAATATCATCAGATGGAACTGTTATTTATATTTACAGATCAGCGGGTGGAAATGTTCTGTACGAAAGCAGGCTTGAAAATGACGCATACGGAATGCCACGAAAACTCCCGACAATTATCAATGACGGGCTGAAACAAACATCGGCGGCACTCACTTTTGATAAAAGGACACTATATTTTACAACCAGACGTGAGGATGGATATGGGGGTATTGATATATATTATAGTAAGAAAGATGCTAAGGATAAATGGACTGAGCCTGTCAATATCGGGGCTACAATAAATACTCCTTATGATGAAGAGGGTGTATTTATATCCACTGACGGTAATACTCTTTATTTTAGCTCAAAAGGACATATTACAATGGGTGGGTTTGATATTTTTAAATCGGAAAAAGTGGATGGTGAATGGACAAATCCGGTTAACCTGGGATATCCTATAAATACACCTGACAACGATGTCTTTTTTACAATGGCAGCTAATGGTCAACGTGGTTATTACTCTTCAAAGAAAAAGGATGGCTATGGCGGCCAGGATCTCTATATGATTACCTTTCTTGGTGAAGTAAAGCCTCTGGTAAATAATGTTAACGGACTTTCGTCAGCAATATCTGAAAATCCTGTTGTTGCAGTTTATCCTGAGGAGAAGATCGAAATGAATATTATTTTTTCGGGTGTAATCCTTGATGAAGAGACACTTGATCCTTTGCAGGCGACCATTGAAATTACCGATATATCCAAAAATGAGTTGATAGCAAGTTTTGAATCCAACAGCAAAACCGGGCAATATCTGTTGTCCCTTGAACCGGGAATTAATTACTCAATAACTGTTACAAAAAAGGGCTATCTGTTTCATTCTGAAAATTTTGATATCCCAAAAAATGCTACTGCCAGGAAAGTGAGAAAAGATATTTTGTTGGGGAAAGTTTCCGTTGGGTCAAAAATCGTATTGAATAATATCTTTTTTGATTTCAATGAAGCTACGCTGCGTCCGGAATCTGTTTCTGAACTCGACAGGCTATACAAGCTGATGGATGAAACCCCAACATTGAGAATAGAAATCTCAGGTCACACTGATAATGTGGGGTCCAAATCATACAATAAAAAACTTTCCGAGAAAAGAGCAAAGTCAGTGGTTGATTATCTTGTTGACAAAGGTATTGATAAAAGCAGACTTGCTTTTGCAGGATATGGTTTTGCACAGCCAATAGCCTCAAACGACACTCCTATGGGAAGACAGAAAAACAGAAGAACAGAATTTAAGGTTCTTGAGAAATAAAAAAACCCTTCCCACACGGGGAAGGGCTAATTTCCAAATACATCTGATAATTGTTATTTGGAAGAACTAAAATTCTTTTTTAATGGATTCAAGCCATTCTTCTATTCTTGCTTCTGTCAGTTCATCCTGATTATCTTCATCGAGCGCCAGTCCGAAAAACATTTCGTCTTTTGCACCTTCTGATTCAGTATAATTGTAACCATCGGTTGGCCATTCACCTGTTAATTTGCCACCTCTTTTTTCAAACTCCTCTTTGAATACTCCAAGTCCGTCAACAAAATGATGGGGATACAAAATCTGATCACCTAACCCAAAAGCCGCAATCGTCTTATTACTGAAATCTATATCGTCAAGCATCTTGAAGAAATCGTGCCATTTATTTGAGTCGTCAGCATCTTCCCAAACGTGTGAGCCAACCGTTGAACCTCCAATAATCCAGTTGTCATACCCTGAAAGAGTATCTTTATCAACATTGTCAATTGAGTAAATATCAAGTTCGCCGTCATTAAATTTATTCTTAAAAATCCCTGTAACTCCTTCGACATTACCACTTTTTGGCCAGTACAATAATATTGCTTTCTTCATTATAATGAAACGTTATTAAGTTAATATCAGAGCGCAAAAATACTATTTTTCTTCGAAACAATAATAAAAGTTTTTAACTGGTATTTTTTGATATGGTGATTTTGGTT
>JAOZLR010000265.1:1163-4225 GCA_029934735.1 Bacteroidales bacterium | reverse complement strand
ATAAAAAGTTTTTTGGAGAGTTACCTTCGGATACTCTTAAAAATAATTTACCGGAAAATTAATTAATCTAAAAAAAACAAAGATTGAACCTGAAGCATAATGCTTTAAAAAAAGTTGACCCGAACAGTGTCCAGATTAAGGACATTGCCCATAAGTTCGCTTTTTGGCATCTTGGGTCTGAATACAAAAATATTTTTCATGAGTTGCCCTCAGAGACTATTAAGAAAAAATACTAGGCAGACATTTCAGATTATCTAAAACTAAACTCCTCATAATGAATATCCCTAATGGAAACTCCCTTTTGAAGCAGTTGTTTTATGTAAGATTCTCTCATTGCCTCAGGCCCGCAAATAAATATGGATTGATTCTTCAAATCTACACTGTGATATAAGCGGTCAATAGTGAATTGCCCTTTTGTGTCGCTGTCATTCAGTACAAATTTCACATTACTTTTCTGGCTGACTTCGGCTTCGATTTCGTCATTGTAATTGGCATCCTCTTTCTTTTTTACACTCCAAACCAGGGTTACATCATAATCACTGTTTACTTCTTTTAAAAAAGATAAATATGGCGTAATGCCAATACCACCGGCCAGCCAGAGTTGCTTTTTATATTTTGCCTTTTTGAAATTGAAGCACCCGAAAGCTCCTTCGACTTTAGCCTGCACGCCTTCATTCAAAGAAGTTTGCAGGTTGGAAGTATAATCCCCAAGTGCTTTAATAGTAAAGCGTAATCCGTTATCTGACGGGTGGTTACTAATCGTAAAAGGATGTGCTTCCTGCCTGTTTATTCCTTTAAATGAAACAAATGCAAATTGACCGGCCTGGAATGTCAAATTCTTTTTGTCGGGCTTTAGCACAATTTCTGATATGTCATTTCCAAAACGTTTTATGGAATCAACAGAATATTTTAGTTTTCTATTGAACAAATTGTATAAAAATGCTTTGTAAAACCAGGCTGCAATACCGATTAAGGCCATTCCGTAAACATACCCCCTTACTATTGGCAATTCGCTTGTAAGGGTCGGGACATTTACTGAATGGGCAATACCGAGGATATAGAAAATGCCCATAAGTTTATGGAAATTCAGCCATTTATTGTATTTGATAATTCTTTTAAACAATGGCAGTGCAGCGAGAATCACACCTATTAAAATAAGCACCATCGAGTAAAATCCCATAGGTTTACCTATTGTATACACAGGGTCGCGGGGAACAACTATAAAATGTAATAACAATAATACAACGGCAATTATTCCTGACCGACGGTGAATCATATACATTTTGTCTAGACCCCCAAAAATTCGTTCTACCCATTTTGCCCTGGTGGCCATTATAAAATTGGCAGCAAAAACAGTAACTGCCCACGAAGAAAATACCTCTCCTGCAATGTTCTTTGATGTATATTCATAAGTGCCATTGTAGAGGGTTAAGGCAATCCACCATAGTATAAAATGAATGGCTATGATTGCCGGAAAGTAATGTTCTTGCTTAATTGTTCGCATTTTGTTTTAGTTTTAAATTATTTAGTAATAGTATTTAATATAGTGATAATATATGAATATATATTTAATATGACAAATATATAACAAAAAAATTTAACTTTGCGAAATATGTTTTATGATAGTTATCATAGTTTTAATTGTAGTCGCCTCTTCTTCTTTGGTAATACACGATGTCATGTCCTTATAATTTTTTAAAATAATCGGAATTACATCATTAAAAAGTTGTTTTCCGTTATCTGTAATACTTAATAAGTAAGCTCGCCTATCACCTTCCACAGTTTTTCTTACTACCAATTGTCGTTTCTCAAGTTTATCCACAATTCTTGTAATATTGGCATTTTGTTTCCATACAGCATGAGACAGCTCTGTCATATTCATATCTCCATGAAAATTAAGAATTTCCAAAACAGCTAACTGCTCCATTGTAATATTGTACCCTGCGTCTGCAATTACCTGATGGTTTTTTCTTTTCATCAATTGTAATACAATTGCCATTTGGGCACCTATTGATTTTTCTCTTGGATTATTTTTCATAACAAGTTGAAATTTGACGTGGCAAATATATAAACAATATACTTTTCGTAAAGGAATTATTTGTTAATTTTATTCACAATAGGACTTAACAGGTTTTTATATGCCTAACCCGGAAAAACCAAAAAAAAGGGAAGACTGGAAAAAACATCCCAATGCGTTGGCTATTGGGATAAAAAAGCAAAAATATCATAATCAAGATTCTAACATCTATAAAAAATGTGTTAGCTCTGGCTTATTTTGCTTTTTCTTTTACCAATAAAGCCAATTACAACAAGGATTACAAAAACGGTAAAAATCAATAGCATTTCAAGCCAATATTCTCCGGGCTCCACCCAAATTTCTCTGAAAACATTCCAACGGCCAAGTATCTCTACAAAATTCCAAAAGATAATTACGGTGGGGATGGCATAACGGATGGCATAACCCATTTTCTGAATTTTCAATAGTTTTAAGAATAAAAATCCTGACCAGAGCAATGTGCCAAAAGCAATGATGTATGTTACAGGATGACGATCGCCAAGGAAATTTGAATCGTAAGAAAATAGTAAAACAAGGTAAAATGTCCAAAGCAGGGCTATTAATTCCATCATTGTGGTCATCGTGAAATTATGTGATGTCGGTTGCAATTTTACAGCATTGCGCACCTTCAGTTTTTTCTGAAACCAGTTAAAAAATTTGCAACCTGATCTTGAACTCAGGAAGTAAAACATCATCAATATGGCCCAAAAACCAATGGAGGATGGCATTATTAAATATTCAGGCTTTGTAACAACTTCTCCGTTTTCCATTAATGGAGCTACATTAAACCTGTTTGCATAATAGACATATGCAAACTCTATCCAGCCTGTCCAGATAAATAAGCCGCCAAATAATCCCAGAAAAGTAGATGCTGTTTCTTTGTTTATAATTACTCCCCATACTATTAGAATAAGACCAACTATTCCTAAAATTACAGCCGCGTGATATATATAGGCATGGCCAAATATTATTTCCATGATTATCATAGCTGCATGGCCAAGTGGCA
>JAOZLR010000265.1:0-1063 GCA_029934735.1 Bacteroidales bacterium | reverse complement strand
TCCAGTGAAATAAATACCATAATTCCGGCAACCGAAGCAAATAACACCCCGAATAATGTATCATTAAAAAACGGACGTAATACTAAAAACCCTAACAATGCACCTACCGGCTCGGCTAAGCCCGAAAGAAATGACAATACAAATGCTTTTTTACGATTTCCTGTTGCATAATATATCGGAATGGAAACAGCTATTCCTTCCGGGATGTTATGTATTGCAATTGCAACGGCTATAGGTACTGCTATACTAGGATCAACTAATCCGGCCGAAAAAGTAGCTATTCCTTCCGGAAAATTATGGATAGCAATTATGAGCGCTGAGAATAGACCCATTCTCATAAGCTTCTTGTCAGTTGTCTTGGGTTTGTTAATATCTTCAACACTGCGTATTTCGTGTGGATTTTCGTAAGAAGGGATTAATCTGTCAATAATTGCTATAAGTAATATTCCACCAAAGAATGCAAGTACGGTGTATAAATATCCTTGTTTCTCACCATGCTCTTGTATTAAAACATGTTTTGCTTCGCTGAAAATCTCGACCAGGGAGACATATATCATCACACCTGCTGAAAAACCGAGTGAAATAGATAAAAAGCTTTTGTTAGTACGTTTAGTAAAAAACGCCATTGCACTGCCTATTCCTGTTGATAAACCGGCAAACAATGTTAAGGCGAATGCGAATAAGATGTTGTTTGGTTCCATTAATTCATATGTTTATAATCTTCTAATTGACTGTATCTCAACTAATTTAGTTTTGTCATGATTTTGGTGCTTCGCATACCAAAATCCCGCCAAAACTTCCTTTATATTTCCTTTTCCCCTTTGCTCCATACGGGGCTACCAGCATTTCGCCCCTATGGGGCTTTATAATCGTTCTTCCATGTGCCAAAAATATTTGTTATTGATGCTTCATATTCAATATTTGAGCAGTCTCTTTAACAAATTCTTTTTGAATTTGTTCGATAGTATTTTTAGTATTTTCTCCAATGTTTTGTTCATCGTACGGATTACTATTTCAAAAAATTCCCAATCTTCAACCCAAAATAGACAGTCCGCGGATTTAT
>JAOZLR010000264.1 GCA_029934735.1 Bacteroidales bacterium | reverse complement strand
ATTGTCATTTTATTGCTACTGATTCCATGCCAGCCTTCTTTTGGGATAAAAGTGTCATTGTATCCATCGCCATTTGGGGTTATCACATTCGGAACATCAACCTGAAAAGGCTCTACACTAATAGTATCGGAGTTTTTGCAGTGCCCGTTAAAAACGTAAACATAAAAAATGTTATTATCAACAGCTTTCGAAAATTCCACAATAAAATATCTGTCGGATGAACCGTCCTGCCAGGTGTATGTTGTATTTTCGTTACCAGCATCCAATTGAACGGATTGTCCTGGAAAAATAAGCATATCCTCACCAAGCCAGACATCTGGAAGCGGGTATTCATCAACATACACAGAGTCAACAGCAATGCCACAAATATTCATTACTTCGAGAGAATACATTCCGCTAGTAGAGACAATCAAAGAGAAACTACCCTGTTCACCATTCCAAAAGTATTCATAATCTCCATTTTCGGTTTGCAGGATTATTGTGTCTCCTTCGCATAGTTCTGTATTCCCCGAAATGTCGGCATTCGGAGCTTTTGTTTCATATACTACGACGGTGTCTGATGAAGGACATCCAATATTAAAGTCAACATCAACCCAGTATGTTCCGCCCTGATAAACAGTAAGAGAATTTCCTCCGGAGCCATCACTCCAGGTGATAAAATCAAAATCGTCGTTTAGATTCAGAATTACCGTATCACCCTCACAAATGGAGGTGTCGTTTGGTAGCACGACCTCAGGTTCAATAGTAACAAATGCTTCATCATATCCTTCGCATCCATAAAAATCCACAACATTTATAAAATATAAACCCGTTTCGTAAACAGTCATATACTGCGATGTACTTCCATCCTGCCACACATAACTTATAAAGCCGTCACCTGCATCAAACTGAAGATTATCGGTGTGGCAGATTGATGTGTCGCTGCCAATGTCAAGGCTAACAGGAGGATAATAGTCAACATAAACACTATCAGAGGCAGTACCGCAATCACCTATAACCTGCAACCAGTATAGCCCGGGCTGGGTAACAAGATAAACCGAATCTGTTGAGCCATCCTGCCATAGATAGTTTTCATAATAGCCAGGGTTTATCATTAGCTCCTCCCCCTGACAAAGTGTAGTGTCATTTCCCAGAAAAACCTCAGTTCCAAAATCTTCAATAATAAGATGGAGTGAATCGATATCTGAGCAGCCAGCACCAATAGAAACATTTACCCATATCCAGTAATCTCCCGGCTCCCAAACTGACAGGGTGGAATCTGTCGAGCCGTCGTTCCACAGATATTCATCAAAACCAGCTCCGGCATTAAAAGTTATTGTATCTCCGATGCATATTGTTGTATCATTTCCAAGTTCAATATCCCCCATATAATCCACTTTTATTGAGTCGGTTACGAGGCATCCGTATTCTGAGATTACTTCAACGGTGTAAACTCCGGGCTCATACACCACAAAAACGGAATCTGTAGAATTATCCTGCCACAGGTAAGAAGAAAACAATGAGCCTGCATTTAAAACAAGTGAGTCGTTTATACATAAAATAGTGTCGTTGCCCAAATCAAGAGGCGGAGGTGTGATAACCTGTATATTATCAACGAGCAGGTAGCCGATATCCTCATAACCCTGCTCAGAGCAGAATGACCTGAGTAATATGTTTTCAATATCGCTCTCAGGCTCAAGATTGAATTCAAAGGTCTGCCAGCCTTCCCCGCCTATTAACGGTGACTGCCACAAAGTGGCTCCTTCCTGGCAATAACTTGTTGATGCATTAAATCGGATATTAATTGGATATGTTGACTGAATACTTCCATAATAATTGATGACCGGATAGAATGCCAGATCGACTTTGATGTGATAACAAGTATCAGAAGAGAAAGGTGTGCCGAGTGGTGTCCAGATTCTTTCGATCCAGCCACTAAGCCAGGCAAATCCAACATAAGAATCTCCATCGGAAGGAGGCTGTGTAACGTCCCAGGTGTATGGTTGAGTATCAGGTGAACCTGAACATTTTTCCCACCCAGCCGGCGGATTGTTAGGATTAGGAAAGATACCTTCAAATGACGGATTGGAAAAGTACTGCCCAAAACTCATCAGGAAATAAGAAAAAAATAATATTGTCAGAATCGACCTAGTCATCAATGATATATATTCTATAGCAAATGACAAATATATGGAAAGAATCGTTGCAACCGTGCTTGAAATTTAAAGTCTGATTTTCTTTCGTTATCTTTGCACAGTCAAAATTGTAGTAAATGGAAAGATTATCGGGAAATACAAGAATCCTCATCGGGCTATCAATGATTGTCTTTATTGTCGTTGTTGGTGTTGTCGGTTACATGACCATTGAGGATGACACTTTTCTGAACGCTATTTACATGACTGTTATTACCATATCTACAGTTGGGTTTGGTGAAATTCACAAACTGTCTCAAGGCGGAAAAATATTTACTATTTTTCTGATTATTTTAAGTTTTACTACTTTTGCTTATGCCCTTACCACATTGTCAGCACATTTTTTTGAAGGGCAATTACAGATTTTTTTAAAAGGCTATAAATCCAAAACTTTAAAAAAAATGCAAGATCATGTTGTTGTTTGCGGATTCGGGCGAAACGGCCGTCAGGTTATTGATGAGCTTGTGGCCCACGGTTATAAATATGTTGTGGTTGATAAAGCCACCGATTTGATTACCGAGCATCCTGAATATTCAAGTTACTTCATTGAAGGTGATGCTACTATTGATGATGTTCTTATCAAGGCAAATATAAAAACGGCAAAATCATTGATAACAACTTTACCTGTTGATGCCGATAATTTGTATGTTGTGCTTACTGCACGCGCACTTAATCCCGATCTTATTATTGTCAGTCGTGGATCAGGTGATCTTGCTGAGAAAAAACTTCGTATGGCAGGAGTTGATAATGTTGTGATGCCCGAAAAAGTTGGGGGCTCCCATATGGCTGCCCTCGTTGCAAATCCTGATGTTGTTGAGTTTCTCGATCATATTTCAGTTCATAGCGATGACCCGACAATTCTTGAGGAGATAGTCTGTAAAGACCTTCCTGACAATGCAAAGCGAAAAACTATTTATGAGATTGGAATACGCCGTAAGACAGGAGCAAATATAATCGGGTTTAAAGCACCTGATGGTCATTATGAGCTGAATCCAGGACCGGAAACAAAAGTATCGCAGGGCTCAAAGCTATTCGTACTTGGAACTCCTGAACAGATAAGCAAAATGAGACAATTGTTAAGAGAAGATCTGAATGGTGACAATAAAAAAGGTGAACTTGATCATAAGAAAACTTCAATTGGAAGATTGTAAAAAACCCTATTAGTGTCAAGTTAAGTATAAAACGACGGCTATTTATTAAGTTAAAGTTTTCATCCTCCCTCTTTATCTCTCCTGCAGCAAGTGCGCATTGGCGTCAACTTAACAAGTGAAGATTTTGAAGATATGTCTCTATAAAATAGCAGATACAAAATGTATTGCATTAAATTTAATAAACTAATAACTGTTAAACCAATACCAAATATTTCAGTTCTAAATGGTTTTAAATATTACGCTCCTCTGGAGCTCCCCTTTGACTTTTTGTTTTTTCTATAAATATTTTGCCTCTCCGAGGCTTTAGGTCTCAGCACCAGAGGTGCGTAATATTTATAGAACAAATAGAGGTGTATAGTAAGCTCCAGAGGAGCGTTATCTTAATTTTTATTCATCTGTTCCTTAGGTTGACGCCTATGCGCAACAAGTGCGGGACAGGCTCTTCAAAGGGAGAGATTAGCGGTTGGAACTTTATAAATGCAATTAACTTTAACCGAGACTTGAAGCTTGACTTGACATTAGTTTAACCCGGATTTTATTTACATAGTTTGTGCGCCACATTGACGAATCCAGAAGGCTTCTCTACTTCCCTAATTTTATTTTCTGATCGGGAAATAGTTTTGCGTTTTTTGGCAGACTGTTGTATTTACACAATTTTTTAAGTCTTACGGCATATTTTTCTGAAATATCATAGAGGTTTTCTCCAGGCTGAACAGTATGATATGCATCTTTCCCCTTATTCTTTTTCTTTTCGAGATAAATAATCTGTCCTTCCTTTATTGTATCTTTTTTCGTTAAAAAGTTATACTTGGTAACCTGATATTTATAAATGTTGAATTCTTTGGCTATTGCATAAGGATTATCTCCTGTTTTTGCAAAAATGAACTTAACATCGTTATTGGAATATACT
>JAOZLR010000263.1 GCA_029934735.1 Bacteroidales bacterium | reverse complement strand
AGTAATTGATAAGTCAGAGAAAATGCTTGAGATTCCAAAGAGCATTAAAGACTTGAAAGGTTTTACAGTTGCAAAAACATCACCAACTATTGAATTTGTAATTATACCTCTTAAGAATAGATATCTAAAATCAGTTCCTAAAGGATATTTTCAAGGCATTTGGTCCAGTTGGTCACAGGGTAATTATTATGCCCCAACACAAAAATACTATGCCGCTATTGGTAATCATGGATTTTATTATCCTGAACTTTATCTCATTGAATATGATTCACAAACAAAAACTATTAAGACACTACCTGAGATTAATAATATTTTGGGACGTACTGGTGCTGAATTTGGAGACGGGAAAATTCATGGCTGGCTAGATTTTTATAATGAATCGGAGTTATACTTTTGTACTTACTGTGCTAAGTACCCAGAACCAACAGAGGAGGAATATCTAAGCGGCTATGATGGAGGTTCAATAATGAGTTATAATGTTATTACCGGGGAATTTGAAAACTTCGGAGTACCGCTAAAAAGGTCTTCATGGCCTTACCACCGTATGGATACAAAGCGAGGAATAATGTTTGCTGTCGGTATATTTGGAGAATTTCTATGTTATGACATTAATAAAAGAGAAGTTCGGTATGCCGGCAATTTGCCTAACGGAATGCGTTGGCACAATAGAACAATGCTGATTGACGAAGAGACAGGGTTTGCCTATTCAACAACTAAAGTAGAACCAGACTCTGCAATACATTTTGTGAAATACGATCCAGTGAAAAATCGTTTTTCTGAGATGAATAGTTGTGTACCAAAAAATAGCCTAACTGGAGAATGGGGACAGATGAGAGCACACACAAAAACCAAAACAAAAGAGGGTTGGTTTATGGGAGTAGTTGTGGCAAATAATGCCGGTAGTGGTGGTCAGCTATTTAAATTTTACCCAGATGAAGATCGTATTGAAGACTTGGGTCTTTGTTGGCCCGGAAAGCATCGCTATACAGCCAGTCTTACCATGAGTCCTGATGAAAAATATATCTATTATGTACCTGGGGCACACGGTAAGGGTTATCACGAGGGAGCATCAGTAGTTCAATACAATGTTAAAACAGGGGAGCGAAAAGTTCTTGCATTCTTGTTTCCATACTTTTATGAAAAATATGGTTATATCATTGGGGGAACTTTTTCAATCAAAATTGATGATAAAGGTGAAAAGCTCTTTATACTTTTTAATGGAGCATTTGAGAAATATGAACCAAAAGGTGGCGACATTTTTGGTGACCTCTCGGTAATGGTTATCAACATTCCTGAATCTGAGAGAAAATGATTTTATTTTTTTTTGATACCTAAAATATTTATTAAAATTATATAATAATAAAATGGAACTAGTGGAATAATTTAAAAGGTCGGCACGTAGCATTAGACGACAATATTCTCACGTTAACACCTTCTAAAGACAACTCGCATATATCACTACACATCAGTTATATAGACAGTTTTTTGGATTTTGTTTTCGGATAACAGATAAAGATGGAGATAAAATTTCAGCGTTAAATTATTCAATGTAAGACAACTATATTTAAATAGAAATATCATGGCACGAATAAAACTGAAACTTCCGGAAAAATTTAGTTTTTCAACACAACTTAATATCCGTATTACGGATTTAAATTATGGTGGGCATTTGGGGAATGATGCCGCTTTAGGACTTATTCACGAAGCCCGAATTAGATTTTTGGCAGATAAAGGTTTTCTAGAAGGAGATATTGACGGGACTGGAATAATTCTGATGGATGCCGTTATTAATTACACTGCTGAAGGATTTTACGGAGAAAAAATCAGAATTGACGTTGCCGTGGACGAAATCACAAATGCAGGTTGCGATATATACTATCGCTTTGTAAATGTTGCGAATGATAAAATGATTGTAAAAGCTAAGACTAATATTGCATTCTTTGATTATAGTAATAAAAAAATAGTAGGAACTCCTAAGGTATTTTTGGATACTTTTATATAAAAAACAACTAACCAATTTAGAGGAAATATGAGACATTCAACTTTTTCATTTCTAAAGAAATCTTTATTTGTTGTATTTACCCTGATCTTTTTTTCAGCAAATTCAGACCTCAAGGCATCAATAAATAAGCTATGGAGCTACCATTCCTTAGCAGGATTCGTGGACACATCTCCGGCTATTGGAGACCTTGATAATGACGGTGTGCAAGACATGATATTTTGTACGGTAAGCGGACGGGTAATCGCTTTAAATTCACTTGGATTAGAAATGTGGCATCTTGACATCGAAGAGATAATTACAACACCGCCAATTATCACAGATCTAAAAAATGACGGATCCCTGGAGGTTTTAGTCCTTACAAATAATGGGAATATAATATGTATAAACGGCCGTTCAGGTAAATTAAAATGGAACTTTCAACTACCCTCCCCTATCAACTGGGGAAGTACTTCTCTGGCAGTATCGGATTTACAAAACAATGGCAAAATAGAAATAATCGCTGCCGATAATGCAGGGAATTTATTCTGTCTGAAAGAAGATGGAAGCCTTCAATGGAATAAAAAGTTTACTGATAAATTTAATTCTTGCCCGGCTATTGGCCAGTTAACCGAGAAAGGACAGAAAAACATTCTAATCGGTAGTGATCTTTCTCCCTTGATTTGCTTCTCTCCAAAGGGAAAAGAACTGTGGAGAGTCAAGGCTGAAAAATCTTCAGGCTCAAGTCCGTTAATTTGTAACATAGATGATGATAATATCCCTGAAATTCTTGTAGGAACAGGAAAACAACTCACACTTTTCAATAATAAGGGAAAGAAAATCTGGTCCTTCAAAATGCGTGGAGAAGTTCACGACGCTATAAGTTTCGGTGATTTGGATAATGATAATACCAAAGAAATTATTGTTGCTGATTTACTGGGAGATGTAATTGCATTAAACAATAAAGGAGAAGTTCTTTGGAAATCAAATATTAATAAACGAGTTCGCAGATCTGCAACAATTGCAGATATTGATGGCGATTCCAAACCTGAAATCCTGATTGCAGGATACAGTGCTGTGCTATTTGTGTACAATGACGATGGCTCATTAAAAGATCAAATCCCTTTGAAAGGGGCAATGAACGGATCTCCAACAGTTGTCGATTTTAAGGGTGACGGAGATTTAGCCGTTGTTTGTGCTGCTAGTTCAATAATTGTGGCTTATAGCTGGCCTAATCAAAATCAGAATTTATCGCCTGTTATTCCATTTGCAGAGTATAGAGCTAATTCTTTACGTACAGGGAGTATCATTACAAAAAACAATAAAAAGGCAAATGCCAATATGAAAGTTGATTTTGGCAGCTTTTATGTCGGTGATAATGTTTTTAAAGTAATTGTACATAATCCTGATAAAAAGCAGTTAAAACTTAAATTAAAACTCAATAAAAATCACATTGAAAGCGACAAGGAAATTAATTCTTCCGATACGCTCTTTTCAGCAAAAGTCTATTATAATATTTATGGAAATAAAGCAGTGAACTTCGAATTTTCCGCAAAACTAATGGGTAATGGGAAGGCGATAATGGAAAAGGAGTATTCATTATATCTTATCCCTTTCGCCAAAGATATTGCAGATATTAAGAGGAAACTTGCTGATGTAAAAGCTATAATTTCCGATAACTATAGCTCACATCAATATTCTGCAGACCGACTCATTGTTTATTCTCACAGAATAAAAGAAATAGAAGAAAGAATAAATGTAGCAGGAACTTTACCCATGTTGGAATTGAGTGAATTAAAGAATTCTGTAAGCTTGTTAAGAGAAGAGATAAACGTTTTTCATAAAATGAATAAAGTTGGACAAAATGCAAAAAATGGTTTTGCTGTTTATTCTGCTAATCCATGGGCACCCTTTGGTGGTATAGATGAAATTATGGAAAATCGTCTTCAAAAGGCAAAAGTTTCCATTGAAGCTTTTATGGGAGAGACAGAATCTGCAGCTATTAACATTGCTAATTTTGGCGACAAATCAATAACATTCCGCATAGAAGCTCTTACATTAATTTCAGAAAAAGATTCTTCTGAAATACTGGCAAAAGATATTATTGAACTTCATGAAGTATTAAATATTCCTACTCAGAAATTGGATTACTCTGCGGATGCGCTTCCTTTATTAAATCAGGCACAAACAATGCTTATTCCCAATTGGGATGTGCGTCAGTTATGGATTAATGTAAATACAAAATCACTTGCCCCCGGAACATGGAAGACTGTTA
>JAOZLR010000040.1 GCA_029934735.1 Bacteroidales bacterium | reverse complement strand
ATGTTAAGAAAAAGTAGTAATTTAGATGCCATAATTAAAAACCTCGAAGAGTCAGTTGACTTGGACAGGCATTGTTTAATTAAAATCTTATAAATTGAATTTGATAGAAGAAATTAAGAATGATTTGGTGGATGAAAACAAATCCCTTTCAAACATTATGAGGAAAGCTAAATTGTTAGCAGCCCAAATTAAATCAAAAGAATTGGAAAATTGGATTAACAATGAATCTTACGGATATTCAAATGTGGGTGAATTACCTGATTATAGAATATTCGGTGCAATGAATTTTGGATTGTTTCAAGGTCCTTACGGCACAAGTGCTAACAATGTTCCTCTGCCAATTTTTGATTTACCTGAAAGTATAAAAAAATATGCAAAGTCGATGGCTTTTTTTCAAGGCACTAAGGAGCTTGAAGAATTAGTTAAGACTCCTAATGATGAAAAACTGGTAAAGAAATGGCCAGCTGAAGCTGTAATATTAGCAAGGCCACACCTGAGAATGGATGGGGGATTAGAACTTGCTGATGCATGGCAACCTCTTAGTCTCTCTATAGTTGAAGGGATAATTGATACAATAAAAAACAAATTACTTGATTTTTTAATTAAATTAGACGAAACCGGTGTTCTCAACTCAAAGAGTAATAAGGAAATACAAATAAAGCCAGAACAAATTAGGAATATATATAACATTACAATTAAGGGAAATAATGCAGTAGTTGCAAGTGGTCATAACATTCATCAAAATGTGGAGATCAACATTAAAAAAGGTGATATTAAGTCTTTGACAAAATTCTTGGAAGAAAACAAATTTCAGGGATCAGATATTAATGAACTGACTAATGCAATAATCAAAGATGGTACTGTTCAAAAACAAAGATTAGGAGATCAAGTTAAGAACTGGATAGGAAAAATGACATCAAAGGCTATCGAGGGTTCATTAAAAATGGGGGTGCAATCTGTAGTTACGCTTATTAACGAAGGACTAAAAAGATACTATGGCTGGGATTAATGAATCAGAGTACAAAAAAAAGCCCCGATCAGCCAATCGACTGTCGGGCTTATTTATTATCCAAGGATATCTTTTTCAATCTCAAGGATTTTATGATTAATATTCCTGATAGCAAATTCAACAAATTCACGAACAATCAGATTATTTGCAATAGAAGTATAATCTTCATTATGATTGCGAACATTTGATAAGATAACAAACTTTAAAGTTTCGCTCTAAAGGCTTTCATCAAAACCAACACCTTGATCCTTTAGGAACTTCTGAAGCTTCTCTTTTGAGCGGATGAATTTTTCACGGTTGGCAATCAGCTCAGACTTTGTTGACAACGCTAAAAACATAATATCAATAGTTAAAGTTTAAAATGAAGGTGATAATTTCAGAAAATGCAACATCCCGGTGATTAATAAATCTCCGAAAAAGAAAAATCTTAAATCAGATATGATTTCAAGGTCAAATTCACTTATTAATTTGCTGAAGTTCAAAATAATTATGCCCGGAGCTCATTATTGTTGATAAGTGACCTATATTTGCATAATATGTTAGACGATAAAAAGAAAGAAAACAGAGGAGCTACTAATGCTCAGCTAAATCAAAAGGCAGCACGTGGTAAATCAAGCGGTGCGCAGAACACAAAATCAAGATTACATCCACGAAATAAGCATCGTGAGCGCTATGATTTTAAGCAGCTTATTGATTGTTGTCCGGAGTTAGCTCAATTTGTAAAGTTGAATACTTACAACGATGAATCAATTGATTTTTCTAACCCGGATGCTGTGAAGATGCTTAATAAAGCCCTGTTGAAAAACTCTTATGATATTGATAATTGGGATATCCCTCAGAATTATTTATGTCCACCCATTCCGGGCAGAGCAGACTATATCCATTATATGGCAGATGTGTTGCGTGACAATAATAATGGAGAAATCCCAACAGGTAATATGATTAAATGCCTCGACATTGGTGTTGGTGCAAATTGCGTTTATCCAATCATTGGAAACAGAGAATATGGTTGGTTATTTATAGGTTCTGATATTGATCCGGTTGCCATTAAATCTGCAGATAGAATAATTAAATCGAATTCCTCTTTAAAAGGAAAGATTGAACTTAGATTGCAGGATAATCCAAAAGACTTTTTTTGTGGGATTCTTAAAAAGGAAGAGCTCATCGATTTGGCTGTTTGTAATCCTCCTTTTCATTCTTCTTTAGCAGAAGCCCAATCCGGAACACTTCGTAAATTAAGTAACATAGGTCATAAAAAAGTTACCAAACCAACCTTGAACTTTGGAGGTCAAAATAGTGAATTGTGGTGCGAAGGAGGTGAAAAGAGATTTGTGCGAGATATGATTCTCCAAAGTAAGCAGTTCTCCACTTCCTGTTTTTGGTTTTCTACTTTGATTTCAAAAAAATATATTCTCAAAAGTGTTTATAAAACACTAAAAAGAGTTGAAGCTGCTGAAGTAAAAACCATTCCAATGGGGCAGGGGAATAAAATAAGTCGTATTGTTGCATGGACTTTTCTCAGTAGCGAACAACAGGAAGAGTGGATGAAGAAAAGGTGGAATAATAAAAAATAGGTAACTGCTCAATATGTATAAAATATTGAAATTTAAACATATGCCACAGATTCACAGATTAATTTTAGTTGATGATTAATAAATCTGTGAATCTGTGGCTTTTATGATCGGTAAAGCTACTGAGTAGTAACAAAAATAGAATTTCAGGAGATGCTTAAGAACGAATCAGGGTTAGTATTTGAAATTTCGGGCCGGGAAATAGAGGTCGATCGTCCGGAGCCTGTTATTGAGAATATTGATGTAGTTCCATATAAGCGCCGGATGGATCCACAAATTGCTATTGATGCACTTGTTGACGGATACTATGTATTAGTAGTAGATTTTTATAGCAGCGGCCTTGCTGTATTGAGAGAACTAAAGAGATATGTAAAAAGCAAATATTCCGATCAATCATTTCAGGGACAGCGTGATTTTCGTTCAGTATATCGCAAACTTTCGCATCGGTTGTTATTAGTAGTGCGCAACAATAAATTAGTGGTAAGAAAAGCACCGGAAATTGGCTGGCTTAAAATATTATACCCCGGATTGGATGAGTTTCTATTACCCTTTCCCCAGGTTCAGGGTTTAAACAGTTCGTGGCAATGGTACGAGAAAGGTATTTATATTAAGGTTTTAGATAGGAAAATACATCCATTTTTTGGTACTTATTTCCCAACCCGATTTGATCATTTGAAACTTTTTGATAACTGGCTGAAACAATATAAGGGAGAAAAGAAATCAGCTATTGATATTGGGATTGGCAGCGGAGTTCTCTCTTATCAGATGTTGAAACAAGGTTTCGGAAAAGTTTGTGGGACAGATTCTAATCCGAATTCAATTATTGGGTTGAACGAAGATCTGAATAGAAATAAGCTACATTCAAAAATAGATCTGATATATGGCGATTTGTTTGCCAACTGCAATCTAAAAACGGAATTAATTGTCTTTAATCCGCCATGGCTTCCTGCTTCTAATAATATAGAGGGACTTGATAAAGCCATATATTACGATGACAACCTGTTTCCACACTTTTTCGCTGAAGCAAAAAAACACCTTAAAGCCGAAGGTAGAGTGGTTCTTTTGTTTTCAAATCTGGCGCAAATAACAAAAGTAAGAGAGAGTCATCCTATCGAAGCTGAGTTGTCAGATGGAGGGCGATTTAAAAAGGAATTACTCTTGCAAAGGAAAGTAAGCCAGGCTTCTAAAAATACACGAAGAAATCAAAGCTGGCGTAGTTCTGAAATGGTAGAATTATGGGTATTGAAAAATAGGTAATACCAATATGAGTATATTATTATTGAAGAGAAAATTTAGCCTGAACCCGGTATGCTGTTTTCTGATTACAAAAAAAATGCTTATTTTTGTTCAAAATTAAAAAGCAAGTATCCAGATTGGGGAAAATAAAATTAACTTTTAAAATATATTGTTATGGCTAAAGGTAAAGATTCAAAGAAAAACGTAAAAAAAGAACCTGCTAAAACTGCAAAAGAAAAAAAAGCTGAAAAGAGACTAAAGAAAGCTAAACAAGAGTAACTTGTTTATGGTTTTATATTGCCAGAGTTTATTTCTTTTTTTTGTCTTTGTAAAAAGTATAAATTTGGAGGTCATAACTTTGAACATATTTACTAATTTTGCACTTTCTAATTTTGTAATATAAATAATGTAATATGTTTGAAGGATTATCGGATAAACTGGAACGGTCGTTTAAGATTTTAAAGGGACACGGCCATATTACCGAAATAAATGTTGCCGAAACTCTTAAGGAAGTCAGGAAAGCTCTTCTTGATGCGGATGTCAGTTATAAAATAGCAAAGGATTTTACGAGTGTTGTAAAGGAGAAAGCTCTTGGAGAGAAGATACTATCTTCTGTCTCTCCAGGGCAGCTAATGGTGAAGATTGTTCACGATGAGCTTGCTACACTTATGGGTTCCGAAACGGCAGAGCTTGATATAAAAGGAAGTCCTGCCATAATTCTGATTGCCGGATTACAAGGTTCTGGAAAAACAACCTTTTCGGCAAAGCTTGCAAATTTTCTGAAATCAAAAAAAGGACGCAATCCGTTACTGGTTGCTGGAGACGTTTATCGCCCTGCTGCGATAGATCAGTTGAAGGTGCTTGGTGAGCAGGTTGAAGTGAAGGTTTATACTGAGGAAGAGAATAAGAACCCTGTAAAGATTGCTGGAAATGCTATCAAATATGCCAAAGAATATGGCCATAATGTGGTGATCATTGACACAGCAGGCCGTTTGGCTGTTGATGAGGAAATGATGAACGAGATCACTGCTATTAAGAAGGCTGTGAATCCGCAGGAGACTTTGTTTGTGGTTGACTCGATGACTGGTCAGGATGCTGTTAATACAGCAAAGTCATTTAATGATAGGCTTGATTTTGAAGGCGTTGTCCTTACAAAGTTAGATGGCGATACACGGGGTGGTGCTGCACTTACTATTAAGTCTGTCGTTGATAAGCCCATCAAATTTGTGGGTATTGGCGAGAAGATGGATGCAATTGATGTCTTTCATCCGAGCAGAATGGCCGACAGAATTCTCGGAATGGGCGACATTGTCTCTTTGGTCGAGAAAGCCCAGGAGCAGTTTGATGCTGAGGAAGCGAGAAAGCTTCAAAAGAAAATTGCAAAGAATCAGTTCAATTTCAATGACTTCCTGAACCAGATTAAGCAGATCAAGAAAATGGGTAATGTGAAAGATCTGATGGGGATGATTCCAGGAATGGGTAAAGCCTTAAAAAATATGGATATTGATGATGATGCTTTTAAAGGAATTGAAGCGATTATCTATTCGATGACTATGGAAGAGCGTGAAAATCCGAAAGTATTGAATGGAAGCCGCAGGAAAAGAATTGCAATGGGAAGCGGAACAAATATTCAGGAGGTAAATCAGTTGATAAAACAATTCTCCGAGACTCAAAAAATGATGAAAGCCATCTCGGGTGGAAAAGGAAAAAATCTTATGAAGGCAATGGCTAATATGCGTGGAGTAGGTGGACGTTAGAGTGTTTAGAGTTATGCGTTATTGGTTAGTGATCTAAATGTATGTTTGGTGAAGCCCAGTATATTTCAAAATTTTACATATGAAAATAATAGACGGAAAAGAGACCGCAAAACAAATTAAATTGGAGATTGCTGCCGAGGTAGCTGACCTTATCGACAACAAAGATAAAGACCCTCATCTTGCAGCTATTCTTGTAGGTGAAGACCCTGCAAGCCAGACTTATGTAAGAAATAAGGAAAAATCGTGTAGTGAGGTAGGGATTTTGTCATCAATTTACAGATACTCCTCTGATATCACTGAAAGAGAGCTTTTGGATGCTATTGAATATATCAATAATGATGATGAAATTGACGGACTTATTGTGCAACTTCCTCTGCCTGACCATATTTCAGATAAGAAAATAATTGAAAGTATAAATCCGGCAAAAGATGTTGACGGTTTTCATCCGATGAATGTTGGAAAAATGATACTTGGCCTGCCAACATATTTGCCTGCTACTCCCTTTGGAATAATCCAGCTTCTCGAAAGATACAATATTGAAACTGAAGGCAAGCATTGTGTTGTGCTTGGCCGTAGTCATATTGTTGGTTCACCGATAAGCGTGTTGCTATCTCGAAAAGCAAATCCGGGAAATTGCACAGTAACTCTTTGTCACAGCAAGACAAAGAATATTAAAAAAATTGCCAAATCTGCAGATATACTTATCGTCGCGATGGGACAACCGAAGTTTGTTACTCACGAAATGGTCAAAAAAGGAGCTGTTGTTATTGATGTGGGAATTCACAGAGTACCCTCCGAAGAGACAAAATCGGGCTTCAGGCTGGTTGGTGATGTTGATTTTGAAAAAGTTGCTGGAGTTGCTTCTTATATTACCCCTGTACCTGGCGGCGTTGGGCCGATGACAATTGTATCATTATTACAGAACACAGTAAAGGCTGCTAAGAAAGTGATATATTCTTAATCTCTTGTATTATTAACTAACTGATTTAATGTGAAACCGATTTATTTGAAATTATTTCTGCTTATTGCTATTTATTTGTTATTGGCAGGTGGTTCTTATGCACAGACAGGAGATAAGCCTTACACAACTGTTGAATATTCAGGAGTCCTTGATATTTATAGCAAGTTGTCGAAAAATGTAAATGAAACATCAGGTGTGATTTTGTTTGATGATTGCTTGTGGACTTTTAACGATAGCGGTGGCGAACCTGAAATATATAAAATAGATAAAAATGCAGGCAAAGTCATAAAAACTGTAAGGATTAAAAATGTGGAGAATCATGACTGGGAAGATATTACTCAGGATGATGATTGTATTTATGTTGGTGATTTTGGGAATAATAAGGGAAATAGAAAAGACCTTGCGATTTATAAGGTCCTGAAAAAAGATATCGAAGCAGGTAATATGGTTGAAGTTGAGGCAGACATTATTTCCTTTTCCTACAATGACCAGGAATCATTTGCCGTTAAATGGCATAGTAATAATTTTGACTGCGAGTCGGTTATGAGTTTTGGCGATTCTCTGATAATTTTTTCAAAAAATTGGGCCGATTATAAAACCCGAATGTATAAACTCCCGAAAACATCTGGTATATTTAAGATTAATGCGGTTGCTACTTTTGATGCAGACGGGCTTGTGACCGGAGCTGATTATAACAGCTCAACAGGAAATCTCGTACTTGTTGGGTATAAAGATTATATCCCGTTTGTTTTTCTCTTTAAGGGATTCGACGGCAATGATTTTAATGCAGAAGAAGTTTATCGTATCAATCTTCCTGATATGAAGGATTCACAAACAGAAGGTGTTGTGTGGTTTGATAATGAAAATGTAATTATTACTTGCGAGGATACCAGGACTTTTAAGCAGTCTGCTTTTATGCTGAATTTTGATGAGGTTATTAAAAAGGAAACAACTAATTGAAAGCCAGGGTGAAAGAATATGAAAACGACAGGCTGTTGAAGGGATTAGAACTTCCGTTTATGGAAGATTTCTACACAATTCAAGGTGAAGGATTCCACACCGGAAAACCTGCATATTTCACCCGTATAGGAGGTTGTGATGTTGGGTGTAGCTGGTGTGATGTGAAGGAGTCGTGGAATGCTAAACTCTGGCCTTTATCAAATACTGATGAAGTTGTGGAGCGTGTTGCAGCATGTCCTGCAAAAGCTGTGGTTGTAACAGGTGGTGAGCCGTTAATGTACAATATGGATTACTATTGTTCAGAACTAAAAAAGCGGGGAGTGGCTACTTATCTTGAAACCTCCGGCTCTCATTTATTAACTGGAAAGTGGGATTGGATATGTCTGTCGCCAAAGAAGAACAGCCCACCAAAAAAGGAGATATTCAAAATGGCAAATGAGTTGAAAGTGATCATTCAATCAAAAGATGATTTTGATTGGGCCGAAAAGAATGCTTCAAGAGTGGGAGAGGGTTGTCATCTGTTTTTGCAACCAGAATGGAGCACCAGTGAAAAAGTAATGGAACCTATTGTTGAGTATATAAAAGCACATCCAAAATGGCAAATATCTTTACAAAGCCATAAATATATGAGGATACCTTAGAAGGTAGATTTTAGATTGTTAGATTCAAGATATAAGACTTGAGTATTGTTTTTATGGCAAGCGTGGACGCTTGCTCATTTCATTCAGCCAGTATGTGCAAGCGTCCACGCTTGCAAAATCCCACTACTTCCGTTACATGAATTTTTCCTAATTTTGTTCCCAAAATATTTTATGATGATAGTTAAAATAAAACCATTCTTATTTTCTGTTCTGTTTTTTTTATTGATCCCGGTTTTAATGCAGGGACAGGATTTTTCAACAAAATCTAAAAAAGTCCTGAAGCTTTATATGATGGGACAAGAAAATTATAGTGTTGAGAAATATAGTGAGGCTGAGATTCTATTTAAGGAAGCAATTGAAAAAGATCCGGGATTTATTGAAGCATATCTAACACTGGCGCAGATGTATGAGGAGTTAGATAGAGACACTTCTGCAATTTCCTTTTACAAAAAGGCTTTGGATATTGATACGGATAAATATCCTTCCGCTTTTTTTTATGTTGCTGAACTGGAATTTGGCAATGGCTATTATAATGATGCGTTAACCCACTTTTCTGCCTATATAACATACCCAAACATTAATAATGATAACAAGTCTAATTCACTGAAGCATATTGCAGATTGTAAATTCGCAATTGATGCTATAGCACATCCTGTTCCTTTTAACCCAATTAATATGGGTGTGAATGTAAATACTGACAGGGATGAATATTTTCCCTGCCTCACTGCTGATAATCAAACGTTATTGTTTACACGGTTGCTTGCAGCTCCGGAAACATTTACAGGGAAGCAGGAGGATTTTTTTATTTGTTATAAAAGTGATGATGAGTGGAGTGCGGCAATAAATATAGGGTCACCGATTAATTCAAACAGAAATGAGGGGGCACCTTCATTGTCTGTTGATGGGAATACATTGGTATTTACTGCCTGCGAAGGATTGAACGGTTATGAAAACGGCAGGAGAGGATATGGCCGTTGCGATTTGTTCGTTTCAACCAGAAACGGAATGAAATGGACGCCCCCTTATAATTTAGGACAGCCATTAAATTCTAGATATTGGGAGTCGCAGCCTTCTCTTTCGTCAGATGGCAAAACTTTATATTTTATTAGTAACAGAAATAATAATTATGATATATGGGTGTCGGAACTTGATGAGAATAATGAATGGAGCAACCCTGTAATGCTTGGCCCAAATATAAATACAGGCGGTTATGAAGGCTCGGTTTTTATCCATCCTGATAATCAGACCTTGTATTTCTCTTCTGACGGTCATATAGGCATGGGAATGCTGGATATCTTTTACTCCCGCATTGATAGCTCAGGCAACTGGGGTGAGCCCGTAAATATAGGTTATCCCATAAATACCCATAAATCGGAAAACAGTATCCTTATCAGCACAGATGGTGAGCTTGCTCTGTTTGCCTCAGACAGGCCGGAAGGTATTGGCGGACTTGATTTGTATGCATTTCAGCTTTATGAAATTGCGAGACCTCAGCCTGTTACGTATATGAAGGGAGTTGTTTTTGACAGTGAGACTAAAAAAAGACTACAGGCAAGGTTTGAACTTATTGACCTCAAAACAGGCAAGACTGTTACGCAGTCCTATTCAAATAAGGGAAACGGTGAGTTCTTAGTTTGTCTTCCAACAAATAGTGATTATGCATTGAATGTGTCGAAAAATGGATATTTATTCTATTCTGAAAACTTTAACCTGATTGGTGAGCAAACCTTAACAGAACCTGAACATAAAGATATTCCATTGCAGCCAATCAAGGTCGGGGAGTCGGTAGTTTTGAAAAATATTTTCTTTGAAACAGATAAATTCGATCTTAAAAATAAATCAAGGATAGAGCTTGATAAGCTATTTGAATTGCTAAATGAGAACCCTGAAATAAGAATTGAGATAAGCGGACATACAGATAACATTGGTTCTGAGAAGTATAATGTGGAACTGTCGAAGAACAGGGCAAAGGCTGTTTATGATTATCTTATTGCTAAAGGGATAGCCCCTGACAGGCTTTCATACAAAGGGTATGGTGAATCAAAACCAGTTGACACCAATGATACAGAATCCGGACGACATAGTAACAGAAGAACAGAGTTTAAGGTTGTAGGAAAATAGGATAGGTTGATGGTTTGTTTTTGTTTTTTGGATGCTTTATTTCAGTACAATAATTTGGTTTTAGGGTTAAAAAAAAACTTAATATTAGAGCTTATTTAACACACGCTTAAATTTTTCGGTCATTTCAGCTGCAATCAATTGTAATGCGGGGTTATTGATATCCCTCATCACAATTGAAGCATTGGTGATTGCAACCTCGATTTTTCCTTCTCCCTGGTCAATAATTGAAACATTACAAGGCAGGAGTGTTCCTATTTTGTCTTCCGACTGGAGTGCTCTTATGGTAAAGATTGGGTCGCAGGTACCTAATATCAAATACTTTTTGTAGTCAATATCAAGTCTCTCTTTTAGCATAGTCTCAACTCTGATATTTGTTATAATCTCGATGTTTTCTTCCTTAAGAAACTTAGTTATATCCTGAACAACTTTTTGAAAACCACTATCGATGGTCCTGGTTAAGTAATAATTCATTTTATGTGAATTTAATTATGAATCTTTAATTTTTATATCAAGCTTTTCCTGCATCAGCCTAAGAATTTCTATTTCCTTTTCTTCCTTTTTAGATAGCTTCCCCTTTACTGCTTTATCTTCCAGTTCGATGATTTTCATCGAGATTTCGTACCGTTGCCGTTTAAGCCTGTCAATTTTTTTCACCCTGCAAAAAAGTATTAAGTTAAGACTTCTTTATTCTACTCTTTTTTTTCTTTTTCCTGTCTTTCCCGAATAGCCATCTAAACCTGTTTGACTTGGTGTCCTGTTGGTAATATTTGGAGTGATAAACATAACCATACGAGGTTTTAGACAGTTTAAAATCATTAATAAGAACAGTAAAGTTTGATAAATTCTTTCTTTCAATATTTTTTAGATTCTCTGAAATCAGCTCTTTAATAGTGAAATTTAGTCTTGTTACGAAAATGCTGACATCAACATATTCAACAAGTAGAAAAGAATCAGCTACGGCACCAATCGGAGCAGAATCAATTATTATATAGTCATATCGATTTTTTAGGTTTTCAAAAAGATCTTTTGTTTTTTCCGAAGCAATAAGTTCCATAGGGTTTGGTGGAGTAGGCCCGGTAGCGATAAAGTCAAGATTTTTGATTGGAGTGGGCTGGATGATTTCTGAGATTGATGCTTCATTAATTAAATATGATGTAATTCCTTTGTCATTAGTTAATTCAAAATCAAGATGTAATCCTGGTTTTCTTAGGTCGAAGCCCATTAATAGTGTCTTTTTTCCAAACAGAGCGTAAACAGAAGCCAGGTTGGTTGCGCAAAAAGATTTACCATCGCCACTAATCGAAGATGTAATCAGTATTGTAAGTTTCTCCTTTCCTTTTGCGAAAAAATTCAGGTTTGTTCTTACAGCTCTGAAAGAGTCGGCTATTGGTGATTTAGGATAATCCTTAATTACAGTCTCAGAACGCATTTTATTGTTCAGAATGCTTCCTATTATAGGAAGGTCGGTCAATGCTTCAACATCCTTTGGCTCTACAAGTTTGTTGTTTAAAAAGTCACGTCCAAGAATGTAAACTAAAGGAAAAAGAAAACCCAGAAATATTCCAATCAAGTAATTAACGTTAGTTTTGGGGCTTATTTGGGTGGCGATAAAGAACTTTGCTTCATCTATTACTTCATAATCAGGAGCATTAGATGCTCTTGCAATTTGTGCTTCAGCCTTTTTTTGTAAAAGAAAAGTGTATATGGCATCATCTAGTTTAAACTTTCTTTCTATTCCAAAAAGCTCTCTTTCTGTTCTTGGCATTCTTGAAATTTCTGAAGATAGTTCAGCCATTCTTCCATTTACGTCTTGAATAGATATGTCAAGCTGATTGTAGCTATAGCTAATATTCTCTAATATCGTAGTTTTTAAGTTTTTAATTTGAGTGTTAATGTCCTTCAGATAAAGATTTTTTGTGGCACTACCCTTTACTATTTGGTTTCTTTGGCTATTAAGTTCCATTAACTGATTAATAAGACTGTTTATTTGTATGTCATTAATGTTCATTGCCGAAGGTGCGGCCAAATCGTTTACATCCTCATTTTCATTAAAGTATTTTCTAATGTAATCATAATATTGTAGCTGTATTTCCAGATTTGCTAGTTGCTCCTGCAATTGATCCATTTGCTCATATACTTTTTGCCCTTGAAAACTAAGGTCCATTATCTGATGAGATGAGCGAAATGATTGAAGTTTACTTTCGGTACGATGCAATGAGTCTGAAACATCCTGAATTTGGCTATCAATAAAATTGATTGTATTTAGAGCCATTCTGTTTTTCTTTTCGAGATTCTGTTCTAAATAAACTCTTGTTAATGTGTTTAGGAAATCAGTAACTTTTGCTTTATTTGATCCGTTAAATGTGATGTTGACAAATGATGAATTCTGTGAGACAGCTTCCACCTGTAATCTGCTTATATATCCCAGTGTCAAATAATTTATATGATTCATAGTGAAAAATAGTCTTTTGCCTTCCATTTCAGTCATATCAATATTGTTTTTCAACAGAATAGTAAATTTAAAATACTTCTCAGATATCAATTCACCAAAATGGAATTTTCCTAAGTAATTTAGACTGTCAATAAAACCTATTCCTTTTTCATTTGCAAAATCAAAAAGAGAAGCAATGTCAGTATTTACACATAACTTGAAGGTTGTGTCATTAATCAAATTCAAATAAAAATTACTACCCACAAGCTGTGGGTGCGTTTTGTCTATTATTACTGTTATCGGACTTGATTGATAAAGCTCAACTTCTGATTTAAATGGTATGTCCAACCGGGGAATAAACGGTTCTTCTATATAATATGAAACCTCAAAATTCAGACGTTTAATAGCAGTATTTACAACAGAAAATGATTTTAGAATCTGCATCTCATTTTCAATATCCTCATTACCTTGCAAAAGTCCAATTCCCTGCATCATATTTCCGGATTCAAGAAATGCATTTTGTTTATCCTGAGATAATA
>JAOZLR010000262.1 GCA_029934735.1 Bacteroidales bacterium | reverse complement strand
GAAAATCTGAACTATCCCATACATCTTGGAGTAACAGAAGCCGGAGATGCAGAAGATGGAAGAATTAAATCGGCGGCCGGAATAGCCACTCTGCTTGCCGATGGTATTGGTGATACTATCAGAGTGTCTTTGACCGAAGATCCTGAGTTTGAAATACCTGTGGCCAAAACAATTGTTGAGTATTTTGGCACAAATAATTCAGATTTTTCTAATAAAATAATGACAGACCGGTATAACCGAAGATTTTCAGCTAAATTCGGTAAGATTGGTAACGGACAGGTTCCTGTCGTCATCCTAAATGATAAAAACCATAATGATACGGAATTTAATGAGCAGTTTTTACCCGATTATATCTGTAAAAATAATGATTACCTGGTTCAGTACGAAAATGGGATACAAGGCCCGGGATATGTAACATATAACCTCGAAAAGGAGATTGTGCTGACAGAGGCTGAGAAAGATACTATAATTGTTTTGGAGCCTGATATATCCATTCCTATACAGAAGGTGAAGCAGCGCGTGATGGATTTGATAGAAGGGGGGGTGGATAATCCGATAATTCTTAAACGAAATTATAGAAATCTACAGGATGATGAGTTTTTGATAAAAGCATCGGGTGAGTTTGCTTATTTGTTTATCGATGGACTTATCGACGGCATCTGGATTGAATCTGACAACCAGACAGCCGGATTTATTGCAGAAGTATCTTTCGGTATATTGCAGGCAACAGGCGACCGCATTTCGAAAACAGAATATATTGCCTGTCCTTCATGCGGAAGGACGTTATTCAACATTCAGGAGACACTTCGTAAGGTGAAAGAAAAGACAGGAAATCTTAAAGGTTTAAAAATTGCAGTAATGGGCTGTATTGTCAATGGTATTGGTGAAATGGCTGATGCCGATTACGGATATGTTGGTTCAGTAAAGGGAAAGATAACCCTATATAAACGTCAGCAGATTATCAGGAAAAATATTGATGAAAAGGATGCAGTTGATGAATTGTTAAGAATTATCAATCAAGATGAACATTGGAAATAGAGCGATTTCTTTCATCCTGGAAAAGCACTTTCTAATATAATAAATCTTTAAAAAAATAGTTATCTTGAAAGTCTTACTTTTGCACTGAAATATAGAGACCTTTGCAAAGGCCTCATAAAATTAATTTTTGATGATGAAACAACTCCTGACTTTTTTTACATTTCAATTTATTTTCTTCTCCACCATTTTTTCTCAGGATATAGGAATAGGTGAGTGGAGAGACCACTTGCCATATAACAGAACAATTTCTGTTACCAATGGTGATGGAATTGTTTATTGTGCTACACCTTATAGCCTTTTTTATTTTGACGAAGCTGAAAATACTCTTACCAGAGCGACAAAAATTTCCGGTCTGAGTGATATTGGTATTTCAAGATTAGCATTTAATGATGTTACAAATACTTTGATTATCGGATACACGAATACAAACCTTGATTTGATAAAAGGGAACGACATAGTTAATATGTCCGATATTTTTAGTAGTGACGCCATACCACCCGGAGAAAAAGAGTTATACAATATCAGGTTTATCGATAACCTTGCCTATATATGCTGTGGCTATGGTATTACAGTTATTAATATTGATGATGAGGAGGTCTCTGATACATATTATATCGGCCCCAACGGCAGCCATCTGGCAGTTTATGACCTGACATTTAACGACACTTCCTTTTTTGCTGCTACAGAGGGAGGTATCTATACTGCTGACATTGATAATCCCACCCTTGCCTATTTTGAATCGTGGACACAAGATAGCAGTGTTCCATTTCCCGATGCAGCTTATAATCAGATACAGTTTAATGACGGATATGTTTATACTAACAAATATAATACTGATTGGGGAAAGGATACAATTATCTATTTTGACGGGACTCAGTGGAATTATGATATGGAAGCTTTTTCATCAGACGATGTGTTTAGTCTTAAATCGGTTGACAATACTCTTTACATTTCCTACAGATATGCAGTTAAAACCTATAAAGATGATGCTCAGCTTATTTCATCAATATGGACTTATGGTAATGGTGTAAGCCCGGTTGCAAGAGATATTACGGTTTCTGATGGTGTATTATGGATTGCAGATGACAGAAACGGACTTGTGCGTCAAAATGATGGCAACAATTATACTTTTATGTATCCTGACGGGCCAGGTACAATTGATGTTTTTGCCACTTCTGTTGCCGGAGGTGCACTATGGACAGTGCCTGGTGGCAGGGGGCCATCTTGGGGAAACAGGTGGAAGAGGGCAAGTGTTTCGTCATTTATTGATAATGAATGGAATACTTTTGACAGGAAAAATACTCCTGCTCTCGATACCATTCTTGATATGTTAAGTGTTGGGGTTAATCCTGCAAATCCCAGTAATGTATTTGCCGGCTCATGGAACAGAGGACTCTCTGAGTTTGTGAATAATGAACTGGTAAGAGTTTATAATACATCAAACAGTTCTCTTCAGTATAATCTTACCGAAGGAGCACCCGTGATTAAAGTTGGAGGAATAGCTTTTGATGATGATAATAATCTGTGGGTCTCAAACTCCGGAACAAATAATGTTCTGTCGGTTCGGATGCCCGGTTCTTCGCCTAATGGAAGCTGGAGGTCATTTTATGTTGGCTCCGGTTCAAGTGGTAAGGATATAGGTGCTCTGATTATTGATTCTTATGACCAAAAGTGGATGTTAATGCGTGAAAATGCATCATTGCTGGTATTTAATGACAATGGAACCATTACCGATCCTTCTGATGATAAATACAAGAAACTGTCAGCTTCTACCGGAAACGGTGGTATTCCCGGGAATAAAGTTTTTAGCATTGCCAACGATCTTGATGGCGAGGTTTGGATTGGAACAGACGAAGGCCCTGCCGTTTTTTATTCTCCTGAGAGTGTTTTTTCTACTTACAATTTTGATGCACAGCAGATATTAATTCCGCGTAACGACGGAACTAATAATGCCGATATTCTTCTGCATACCGAAACTATTACAGCAATTGCGATTGATGGTGCCAATAATAAGTGGCTTGGTACTGACCGCTCAGGAGTTTACCTGTTGTCGCCCGATGGACAGAAAGAGCTACATCATTTTACTTCTGAGAACAGCCCTTTGTTTTCAAATAATATTTCAAGTATTGCCATCGACAATAGTACCGGAGAGGTGTTTTTCGGAACAGCCAAAGGTATGATATCATATAAAAGCACTGCAACAGGAGGCGGTCCTGCGAATAATGATGTATATGCTTATCCCAATCCCGTTCGTCCTGAATATACCGGCCTTATCGCCATAAAGGGACTGGTTAACAATGCCGATTTTAAAATAACGGATATTAACGGAAACCTAATTTATTCCGGTGTTGCCGAAGGTGGACAGGCAATATGGGATGGTAAAAACTTTGATGGCAGGAAAGCTCAAACAGGTGTTTATCTTGTCTTTGCCTCTAATTCTGATGGCTCGGAAACAATTGTTACAAAAATATTATTTGTAAACTGATAAATGCTTTACAAAACCAGGGGAGTAGTATTAAATAGTGTTAAGTATTCTGAAACTAGTGTAATAGTAAAAATCTACACAGAGGAGTTCGGTATTCAGTCGTATATGGTCAGAGGTGTGAGAAGTAAAAGTGCGAAAATAAAACCTGCACTCCTTCAAAACCTCTCCTTGGTTGACCTTGAAGTCTATTTTAAGGAGAAGAAAAGTATCCAGAATATTAAGGAGTTACGGCCGGGATTTGTATTTACCTCTATTCCCTTTGATATGAAGAAGAGTGCTGTTGCTGTCTTTATAAATGAAATTCTTTATAAATCTATCAGAGAGGAGGAATCTAATAATGCTCTGTTTGAGTTTATTTATGAAAGTATAAAATTGCTGGATATGGAATCTGATACTATTGCTAATTTTCACCTGCTTTTTATGGTGCAGTTTACCGGATTTCTTGGGTTCTTCCCAAAGAATAATTTTTCCATGCAAACAGATACATTCGATCTCCAGGAGGGGTTATTCATAAAGACAAACCAACCGGCAGAGCTGTTATTGAAAATGCCGGAATCTCAATATCTGAATTATCTTATCAATACATCCTTTGACAATCTGAAAACATTAAGAATTCCCTCTGCCATAAGAGGGCAGCTTCTCGAAAGCCTGATAAAGTATTACAGCCTGCATCTCCCGGCTTTCGGAACTGTTAAATCTCATCTAGTGATGAAGGAAGTATTAAGGTAGTTAGGAAGGGCTGAAAG
>JAOZLR010000261.1:2117-4273 GCA_029934735.1 Bacteroidales bacterium | reverse complement strand
CGTGATCTTTCTCCAAAAGATTTAAGTGTGGATGTTGAGCACGATTTCAAACCGCAATATGAAATCCCTGCTGATAAGAAAAAAACGGTTACTGAGCTTAAGAAGCTTGCAAAAAAAGCGAAGACAGTCTGGCTTGCAACTGATGAGGACCGCGAGGGAGAAGCTATTTCATGGCACCTTGCGGAGGCCTTAGGTCTGGATAAAGATAAAACAAAAAGAATTGTTTTCCACGAAATCACAAAAAATGCAATTCTTGAAGCGGTTGAAAACCCACGGGGAATCGATTATAATCTTGTTGATGCCCAGCAGGCACGCAGGGTTCTTGACCGGCTTGTTGGTTTTAAACTGTCACCAGTCCTTTGGAAAAAAGTAAAACCTGCTCTTTCTGCGGGAAGGGTTCAATCGGTTGCGGTACGCTTGATTGTTGAAAGAGAAGAGGATGTGAAGATTTTTAAACCGGAATCTTCTTATAAAGTCACTGCCGTTTTTGAAATTGTTAAAGAAGGTGGTAATACAAATGTTGAAGCAGAACTTCAAAATCGGTTTAAAACCAAAGAAGAAGCGGTTGCCTTTCTTAATAAATGCCTTTTGGCCGAATATACTATTGAATCGGTTGAGAAAAAACCTGCTAAAAAATCACCGGCTCCTCCGTTCATAACATCAACGCTACAACAGGAAGCCAGTCGTAAGCTTGGTTTCTCAGTTTCAAAAACGATGGTTGTTGCTCAGCAGCTTTATGAATCGGGGAAGATTACATATATGAGAACTGATTCTGTCAACCTTTCGAACCTTGCTATCGGGATGGCCAAAAAGGTAATTACCAATATCTATAGCAAAGACTATGTAAAGACAAGAAAGTATAAAACCAAATCAAAATCGGCACAGGAAGCACACGAAGCTATCAGACCTACTTATCTTGATAATCAGACAATTTCAGGTGATAATTCTCAGCAAAGACTTTACGAACTGATTTGGAAAAGAACGATTGCCTCACAAATGAGCGATGCGCAATTGGAAAAAACTATCATAAAGATTGGTGTCTCTACAGCAGATGAGAAGTTTATTGCAAGAGGTGAGGTCATTAAATTTGATGGATTTTTGAAAGTTTATATGGAATCAACAGATGATGAGGATTCAGCATCAACTCCTAAAGGACTTCTGCCACCAATGAAAGCAGGCGAAAAACTTATTGCAAAAGAGATTGATGCAACACAGCGATTCACTCAGTCGCCTCCACGATATACCGAGGCAAGTCTTGTAAAAAAATTAGAAGAGCTTGGAATAGGAAGACCTTCGACTTATGCTCCTACTATTTCAACAATTCAAAAGAGAGGATATGTTGAAAAAGCTGATAAACAGGGAACGGAACGAAAGTATGATTTTATTTCGCTGTCTGATGGAGAGATAAAGGAAGAAATTAAAACGGAGAAAACAGGCTATGAAAAAGCAAAATTGTTTCCTACTGACATCGGAACGATAGTGAATAATTTTTTAGTTGAGTATTTTGATAAAATCCTGAATTATAATTTCACGGCTGAGGTTGAGAAAGAGTTTGATGAAATTGCAGAAGGAAATAAGGCCTGGAATGAGATGATCAAAGAGTTTTACGGACCATTCCATGAAAATGTTGAGGAAACTCTTGAGAAATCTAAAAAGCAAAGTGGTGAAAGATTGCTGGGTCAGGACCCTGAAACGGGGAAGAATGTTTTTGCCAAGATAGGCAGATATGGCCCCATTGTTCAGATTGGCGAATCGAATGATGAAGAAAAACCGAGATTTGCCGGACTTAAGAAGGGAAGAAGTATTGAGGATGTTACTCTCGAAGAGGCCCTTGATATGTTTAAGCTACCCCGAACAATTGGTAAATTTGAAGAAGAAGATATGGTTGTGGCTATTGGCAGGTTTGGTCCCTACGTCAGGCATAGTAGCAAATTTTATGCTCTTGGCAAAACAGATGACCCCATAACCGTGACTCCTGAAAGAGCAGTTGAGATTATTGAGGCTAAAAGGAAAGCTGACAAAGAAAAAACCATTAAGGAGTTTAAGGAAGACCCTTCATTAAAGATTCTTAATGGCAGATATGGAGCTTATATTACCAAAGATAAAAAGAACTACAGGATACCAAAAAGTAAAGATCCGAAGGAGCTGACTCTTGA
>JAOZLR010000261.1:0-2017 GCA_029934735.1 Bacteroidales bacterium | reverse complement strand
AAATTCCAATATGGAATTCGTGATGTGGTTTTTAATAATGCTTTAAGCAGATGCATACTTGCAGTAATCGGTAAAATTGCCAATACAAGTTGTGTAAATGCATCTTTCCAGGTTTCGTTTGTGAAATATCTTTTCATTAAAGCAAAAATGAAATAATAGATCAGGGGCAATAATGCAAATAATGTTATAGCTTTTATTGTTCCTGCAAGACTGCCCGAGATATGAAACGAGCTGTTAATATAATCAGGAATTGCCATAACTATTTTTTTACTTACCGACCATTCTGTAAGTATTTCATAAACAACAAATCCGCTCACAATAAGGAAGAATGCTATTTCTGCCCACGATAATTTTATATTTGTAAATAAATCGGCAGCAATTTTTTGTTTCTGAATAGCAATATTATCTTTTGTACACGATTTAAAACATTGTCCGCATAAAATACAGGCTCTGTTATCTTTTAGTGTTGCCGGATATAATTCTGATGTGCAGGAGCGCTCAACAAATTTGTATTGATTATCTTTGCTTATACAATCCTTTGTCTTGCAGTTTTTACATACATCTGTATCAATCACTCTTAATTTCTTAAACGACAGCAAGGAATACAAGCCGAGTAAATGCCCAATGGGACAAACATAAGTACAAAATGTTCGTTTCTCCCAAACTAATCCCGTAATTGCTGCAACGGCAAACAAGACAAGCATATAAATTGCCATATATTGCGGAATCCGGTGAATAGCAAAAGTGTGTATTCCAACAACTAAGATAACAGCATAAAACAGAGTTATTACCCAACCCGATCTTAGAAATTTACCTGGCTTTTTTCGTAGCCCTGCTTTTCCAAAAAATGAAGTAATTAATTCCATCGGACAGATACTACACCAAAAGCGCCCAAAAAATATTGCCGTTACAATAATCAAAGGCCACCAATACGACCATACAATTAAGTTAGATAAGTTTGTATTACGAAGTATTTTTGCAAAATCAGGGTCTTTGGTTGTAATGCCTGTAGCACCGTATATTAGTAAAACGAATGTAGTTAAAGTTAAAAACTGTATGCTTGTTAAAAAATATTTGTTTTTAAATAGTTTGTCAATCATTTGCTCTGCTATTTTTTCATCTTCTCAACATAACATTTCCTGCAAAGCGGTACATAATTGTCTGTTTCACCAAGTAAAACCAGGTTGTCGTCTTCAATAATGCGGTGAGAATATTGGGCGAGATTTCCACATTGCATACATATAGCATGAACCTTTGTCACATACTCGGCTGTGGCCATAAGTGATGGTATAGGGCCAAACGGTTTCCCGAGATAATCCATATCAAGACCTGCAACAATTACCCTGATCCCCTCATTTGCAAGTAGGTTGCAAACATGTGCAAGCTCTTTATCAAAAAACTGCGCTTCGTCAATTCCTATGACATCAACATCCGAGACAAGCAATAAAATCTGAGAGGCGGTTTGAACGGGAGTTGATTTTATAGATGATTTATCATGAGAAACAACATTTTCTTCATCATATCGCACATCAATGGCCGGCTTAAATATCTCAACCTTTTGTTTTGCTATTATTGCCCGGTTAAGCCTGCGAATAAGCTCTTCGGTCTTTCCGGAAAACATCGAACCACAGATAATCTCTACCCATCCATTGCGCTTTTGGTGCACATTTGTATTTTCCAGAAATATTGAGTCTGTCATTGATAAAAACTTTATATCTTTATTCGCTCGTTTTAATTTTGTTAAGCGTACAAAAATATTAAAAATTATGAATAGAGAATTAATTATTAAAGAGATGGTTAGCATAGAACAGGAAATTGGTAGATTAGTTGCAGGATTTAGCTCCGATCCAAAGAAAATTGCCCGTATTGATATTGACCTTACCTTGGAAAAGATAAGGAAACTATATGATATGGTGCTGAAGTTGGAAGATTCAGAGTTTAAGGTTATTATGGAAAGAGTGGAGAAAGAAGAGATAGTAGTTGATGAACCTGCTTCACCACAGGCTGAAAAAGAAAT
>JAOZLR010000260.1 GCA_029934735.1 Bacteroidales bacterium | reverse complement strand
GAAACGGGGTTGTTTTTGATACAGGGATGCACTATTTCGGCAGTGCTGATAAAGGTCAGTTCATTTATAAATTATTCAAATATCTTGATATATTTGATAGCCTGAAGTTAAAAAGACTTGATATTGATGGTTTTGACATCCTTAATTTTAAAGATAAGGAATACAGGTTTGCCCAGGGATTTGATAATTTTGTTGATATAATGTCATCTTCTTTTCCCGATGACAGAGATGCGGTTGTTGAGTTTGTTAAGAGGATACAAGAGGTTGGACGATCTGAAAGCATGTTTAATTTAATATCCGGTGACAGTGAAGATTTTTTTAAAGTCGGGACTCATTATTCTCAAAATGTATTTAAGATAATATCATCAATTACCTCTAATTTGCTATTGCAGAATGTGCTTAGCGGCCTTAACGGATTGATTGGTGGAGGAAAAGGCAAGACAAATATGTTTGTCTTCGGTATGACATATTATTCATATATTGAAAGTTCCTGGAGATTTGTTGGAGGCTCATCTCAACTAACAGATGCGCTTGTCACAAAGATAAAACAAAATGGAGGGACAGTTATTAAGAATACTGAAGTAACCGAAATAATTCTGGATGATAACAGAACAATAGATTTTATCAAGACCAATAAAAATACAATCATCAGGGGCCGGAAATTTATTTCTAACATACATCCGGTTAATACAATAAAATTATTACCAAAAAACTCCCTTAGAAAAGTTTATGTCAGACGTATAAACAGATTAGAGAATAGTACCAGTATGTTTTCTCTATTTTTAGTATTAAAAGAAAATCAGGTAAAATATATAAATTACAATTATTTCGATTTTTTTACCAATAGTACATGGCTTGATAATGAAGTTGGTCAGAGGGCTTGGCCGCAAGGGTATATGCTAACATCTCAGGTTCCTGAAGGAAATAGTGAATATGTTACAGGGATAACTTTAATGACCCCGATCAATCCTCATATTTTTGATAAATGGATTAGTACAGATGTTGAGAGAAGAGGGCAGGATTATATAAATTTGAAAAAGGAACTTGCTGAAAAGCTTTTGGAAAAGGTGTTTTTCAGGTTTCCTGAATTAAAGGGAGCGGTTAAAAAATATTATGCTGCTACACCTTTAACCTATCGCGATTATATCGGGACACCCGATGGTTCAGCCTATGGATTTATAAAAGACAGTGAAAAACCGTTTGAAACCCTTGTTATGCCAAAAACTCATATCCGTAATTTGTTGCTTACCGGACAAAATATTAATGTTCACGGAATGCTTGGAGTTTCGACAGGTTCTTTGCTAACAATTTCTTATATTACCGATATCAAAAAAATAATTAAAGCCATAAACGATGCGGGATAGAAAAGGCAGGACATGGAGAAGAATTATCAGAGTTTTGTCGGGAGTAGTTTTATTTCTTTTTGCTTTCTATTTTATCTTCAGGGCATTGGTAATTGTTGATCCACCGAAAATTAATGATGAAAGTTCTATTAGTTTAAAGAGGGAAAAGGCTGGTGAGGATTTTTTTAAAATTGAAGACAACTGGCTTAGAAAAAGCAGTTCGGGATTATGGGAAATGTATATTTCAGGGAAACCGTTTGAAAGGGGAGTAATAAACGGGAAACTTTCAAAGGAGCTGATACAATCGCAGGAAGTTGCTTTTATAAAACTTATTAAAGAAATGATTCCCAATGAGTTTTACCTTAATTTTCTAAAGTATTTTGTTGCCTGGTTCGATAAAGACCTTGACGAATATATACCCATTGAATATCAAAAAGAAATATACGGGATATCATTAAATGCAAGCCCTGATTTTGATTTTATCGGAAGCGGATATCAGAGAATGCTAAATTATCATGCTGCTCACGACATTGGCCATGCAATGCAAAATCTGAATCTTGTTGCCTGCACCTCATTTGGTGTTTGGGATGAATTCTCGACTGATGGCTCGCTGTTAATAGGAAGGAACTTTGACTTTTTTGCCGGCGACGATTTTGCAAAAAATAAAATAGTGATGTTCATGCATCCTGATAAAGGTTATGACTTTGCTTTTGTTACCTGGGGAGGTTTTATCGGTGTTGTTTCCGGTATGAATATGCAGGGTCTTACCGTTACCATAAACGCTGCTAAATCTGCAATTCCCCTGGGAGCAAAGTCTCCGGTGTCAATTGTAGCCAGAAAGATTTTGCAATATGCATCAAATATTGATGAAGCATTTCAAATAGCCAAGGACTCTGAGACCTTTGTTTCTGAAACATTTTTAATCGGCTCTTCTTACGATCGTCGATCTGTAATTATTGAAAAGTCGCTTGATACTACCGTACTTTACAGCCGGGAAAATAATTACATTGTTGCAACCAACCATTTTCAGGATAAGGCATTTGCAAAAACAAAGCTCAACATTGAAAACCGTGAAAATGAAACTTCTGTTTATCGTTATGAAAGGGTGAAAGAACTTTTGAAAGATGACGGAATAATTGATTATCACAAAGCGGCCGCTTTGCTGAGAGACCAAAAGGGGCTGAATGGCAGGGATATAGGAATGACAAATGAGAAGGTCATAAATCAGTTGATCGCTCATCATTCTGTGATATTTAAACCTGAACAAAGACTTATGTGGGTTTCAACACAACCGTTCCAGCTTGGGAAATATGTTTGCTATGATCTTAACAAGGTTTTTTCCTCACAGCATATCTCTGATAATATAGTTGTTGATTCACTTGAAATTCCGGCGGATACTTTTCTTTTAACGGAACAATATAAAAACTTCCTTTATTACAAATCATTTGTAAACAAAACAAGGAATAACAATTTTGAAAATATTTCCGAAAAGGAGGTTGAGGTTTTCATCAGGTCGAATCCGGAGTTTTATTACACTTATGAAAAGGCTGGTGACTTCTACCTGTTCAATCAAAATCCTGAAAAATCACTGGAATTTTATAATTTTGCGCTTCAGAAAGAGGTATCTTCCAAAACGGAAAGAGACAGAATTATCAGGAAGATCTCGGAACTGAAAGAAAGCAATGAATGAGGGAACAGAATTGGAAATATTTTAAAATTTGACACGTGATACCGGAAATCGAAATAAAGAGCAGGGAAGAGATAAAGGCATTTCAGGAAGCGAAATTGCAGGAATTACTGAAATATTTGTCAAAAAAATCGCCGTTCTATTCTAAAATGTTCAGAGATAACAAGATTGACATCAGCTCAGTTAAGAAGCTGGAAGACCTTTTAAAAATTCCTGTAACGACAAAGGATGATCTGCAAAAGAGAACAAAAGATTTTATTTGTGTTGACAAACGAAAAGTAATTGATTACAATACAACTTCCGGTACCCTTGGCGACCCTGTTACTTTTGTTCTATCTGATAATGACCTTGACCGTCTTGCCTACAATGAGTTTATCTCCTTGTCGTGTAGCAACGGTACACCTGATGATATTTACCAGCTTATGGTTACTATTGATCGTCGGTTTATGGCCGGAATAGCATATTATCTCGGCCTTAGAAAAATGGGTGCAGGAATGGTTCGCGTTGGTCCGGGTAATGCCCAGTTACAATTCGATACTATCAATCGTATTAATCCTACAGCTTTTATTACAGTCCCTTCATTCCTGATCAAACTTATTGATTATGCCGAAAAGAATGGAATAGATGTTAATGAAACTTCTGTTAAAAAGGCTGTATGTATCGGCGAACCAATCAGGAACAATGATTTTTCATTAAATACACTTGGAAAAAGAATTAAGTCGAAATGGGATATTGAACTCTATTCTACTTATGCTTCAACCGAAATGGGTACTGCTTTTAATGAGTGTGAATACGGCGTTGGAGGCCATCATCATCCTGAAATGATAATTATTGAATTTTTAGATGAAAATAATGAACCTGTTGCTGAAAATGAATCAGGCGAAGTCGTAATTACGACACTTGGTGTTGAAGCAATGCCATTGTTAAGATTTAAAACAGGTGATATTTGCTATCATTACACCGATCCTTGCAAATGTGGTCGTACTACAATGAGGTTGGGGCCGGTTTTAGGTCGAAAACAGCAAATGATAAAATATAAAGGAACAACGCTTTATCCTACAATTATTTATGATATTCTTAATGAAATTGATTTTATCGAAAACTATTTTATTGAGGTTTATACAGGAAATTTGGGAACCGATGAGATATTAATTAAAGTTGGTTGTAATACTCAAAACAAAAATGCCGAGAAAATTATTAAGGATCATTTCAGGGCAAAGATGAGGGTTGCACCTGAAATACAACTCAT
>JAOZLR010000039.1 GCA_029934735.1 Bacteroidales bacterium | reverse complement strand
ATTGTTGCTCCTCCTGCAAGTCCCAGTGCCTCAAAAATTGTTAGCTGATCCTTAGCAAAAGAGTATGCTCCAGGCCTGGCTACTTCACCCAATAAAGAAACTTTATTATTAACAAATTTAACTGTAATAGTAATATCATTCAGATAATCCGAAATTTTGTTTTCAATCTGTTCCTTTGATTGATGCAAAGTCATATCCTTAACATATATTTGACCTGTAAAAGGAAAATCAACATATCCATCACTATTTACAGTATAGCTTATCAGGTTTATATAATCGGAACTCATTGAAGAACTTGTATTGAATATCCTTTGGTTTCTTTCATTAATACTGGTAACCCAAATGTACAAATTGTCAAACGGCTGAATAGTCTTTATTGGTCTGGTGATGTTAAACTCATTAACAGGTGGATTTTCTTCCACTTCTGAAAAATAGGTCAGTCTTTTTCTTGATATACAGGAACTAAATGTTACTGCTCCAATAAGAAAAAAAAATATTATTCGGTTAATATGCTTGTGTTCAGGCATCTCTATCTTTGGTGTTATATATAAGCAAATAATCAGGTGTTATACCTGATTATTTGATAAAGTGTTACAATTTGTAATTTTATACTCAAATATAGTTTAAACAAAAAACAAAGATATAAAAATTTTGGGAATTACTATTTCGTTTGAAATAATTTAGCATTTAATCCAATACTTTTATTGTCCGGAACCTTTTAGAACAGTTTTAATTGTTTTGAGGAAGAGAATGATATCCAGCTTGTTCGACCAGTTATCAATATATTGAAGGTCGAGTTTCATCCACTCTTCAAATGAAATCTTGTTTCTATCAGGCTTGATTTGCCATGTGCAGGTAAGTCCTGGAGGCATTGATAGTCTTCTTAATTGCCAGTTCTCGTATTGTTTTACTTCTTCTGGAATAGGTGGCCTTGGCCCGACAAGAGTCATATCTCCAATTAAAATATTATAAAACTGAGGTAATTCATCAAGACCCGTTTTTCTCAGGAACTTGCCAATCTTTGTTACTCTTGGGTCATCTTTAATTTTGAAAGCCGGTCCATCAGCCTCGTTTGCATCCATCAATTGTGCTTTAAGATCTTCGGCATTTTGTACCATTGTCCTGAATTTGAACATAAAGAATCTACGCCCACGTAATCCTACACGCTCCTGTTTAAAAAATACAGGCCCCTTAGAGGTTAATTTAACCAATAATGAAACACCGAGAATTATCGGCGACCAAATTACCAAAATTCCAAGTGAAGCAACAAATGAGATAACTCTTTTAAGATTTAACGCCAGCAAATCTGAAGGCGTATTCATAAATGTTAAGAAAGGTGTGTCTCCAAAATGGCTCAAATGGGCTTTCGTTGCTGACATATGGAACAACTGTGACTGCATTCTGAAAATGACCCCAACTTCCTCACAATCATAAACAATACTTCTTAGTTTATTCTGATTAATATCATTTTTGCAGTATATGACTTCATCAATAATCTCGGATGCAAGTAAATTTCTGATACTTGATTTTTCAGGCCTTACTGTTGCCCTGTCCTTGAATTTTCTGTGTATCTTGCTTGAATCAGATATTATATATTTAATATTATATCCCCACTCTTTATGGTCGAATAATTCGTATAAGAAAGACTCTGCAGTATCATCAGCAACAACAATAACATTTCTTGTGTTTGCCCCTTTTGTCCTGTAGTGCTTCATTATTCTGAATAAAACAATTCTTGATGAAAATAGTAATAATAAATTAACAGGACCGAAAAGGAAAATAGCTCCTCTACTAATATCATACAGCTTAAGGGCGAATATGAAAAGGAATAAAATACCGATTCCAATTCCAATTACTTTAGTGTATTCAAGGAAAATTGCAGAATACCTCTTTGCTCTGTAAATCCGTGCAATATTTGCAGTTTTAAAAAGTAAAAACCAAACCGGTACAATTATTAACCCTATTATTAAATATTCATTAGTAACAGTTACCGGCGGCTCGGAAATAACATTTCTGATGAGAATGGCAATATAAAATGAAAATAAAGATATTACTACATCAAATATTCCGAAAAAATTGTTTATTAATTGCTCTCTTTCTTTAATCATTTTGCTAAAATTTTAAATTACTCTGGCATATTGAGAAAGTCAAAAACCATGCCTATAGAGCAATTTCTGTTAAGATGCTGAAAATAAGAGTGAAAGGTTTTTGCTAATATCGCTAGTGTTTCCAAAATTGGGAAAAATATTCCTCTGTGGGATGTGTTTCTGATTTGAGCAAATCATTTTTCCCCGCTTCTTCTATAAGCAATACATTGTTAGAGTTAATATAGCGATTTAAGCGGTTGATATATAGCTATATAAGGCAAAAAGAGAAAGGCTGAAATGATTTGGATTTTGTAACACATATAATTGGATTTTGCCAAAATTCCATCATGGCTCAGTATAATAAACTGATAATGAGGTTACACACCAGTATAAATATTTATCAGAATGGTGAGATATAGAATTTGAAGGTTTTATAATCAGCTTGATGAAATCAATTTGCTTTCACAATTGTCATTTCATCAACAAGATGGCCGGCACCGGCAAATTTGTCAATAATAAACAGGCAATATCTTATGTCAAGCATAATATTTCTGGACTGATCCGGGTCATACATAATGTCGCTCATAGTTCCTTCCCAGCACCTGTCGAAGTTTATTCCGATCAAATTACCATTTGCATCTAAAACCGGACTACCTGAGTTTCCGCCGGTAGTATGAATGTTTGCAATAAAGCAAACCTGCATCTTTCCATTATTACCATATATGCCATAATCCTTGTTATTATAAAGGTCTTTTAATTTATCTTCAACCACGTAATCGTAGATATCAGGATCTTCTTTCTCCATAATTCCTTCCAAAGTGGTAAAATAATTATATGTTACAGCATCAGCTGGATTATAGCCTAAAGTATTACCATAGGCAACTCTGAGAGTGAAATTTGCGTCAGGGTAGAACAATTTGTGTGGTTGCATTTCCATTTGGGCTTCCATATATAAACGCATTAGGCTATCAACCTTATTATTGAGTTTGCTAATCTTCGGATAATAATTTACTCTATATTGGTTTATTAATGAAGAAGCAATTTGATATGCAGGGTCTTTTTTAATTTTCTTATAATGTGATGTTTTGTAGTTCTCAAGAAAATCTATAACCCTTTCTTTGCTTGCAAACATCGACTTTTTAAAAACTTCCTCTGCAAATAGTTTAAAATCACTATTGCATTTGTCAATTTGTTTTAAGATTTCTTCCGGGATTTCATTTTTGTTTACATTTTCATAATAAGTCTTAAACAATATTGCAAACACCTCTTTATCTATTTCAGGTTGATAATCTTTAAAGTATGATGTTGCAGCCTTTTTCAGTAGCTCAATGGTTTTATCAAGTTTTTCTTTGTCAATGTCATTTGAGCTGCTAATGTTTACAAGACTACTGAAAGAGTTTGCATACTTTATTATTTCTATCCCGAGGCCTCCTTCGACCAGATAATAGAGATTTTGTTGAAGAGGATTCAACTCTTCATATGTTTTTTTGAATTCGCTAAACAATGAATTATATTTTTGATTTTCAGACGTTGAGGCCCAGTCTTGAAATTCTTTTTCAAAGGCTTGCTTTTTTTCGATACCGTGCAGCCTTTTTATGCCTCTGTTTTCCCCAATCCATTTCTTCCATCCATTGGAAATTCCTGCCTGTTTTGCAGCATATTGAATTCTGATTTCAGGACTGTCATTCATGTATTTTTTTATTACATCAAGTCTTTTACCTCTTAATGATATTCTGATGGGATTAATTGTGTTTATTGTCATATCAACTGCATATGAGGGAATATACTCCTCTGTACTACCCGGATAACCGAAAATAAATGTAAAGTCTCCTTCATTTATTCCATCCAGCGAGATTGAAAGATGCTTTTTTGGCTGATATGGAACGTTATCTTCAGAATATTTTGCAGGGTTATTATCTTTATCAGCATAAATTCTAAAAATGGAAAAGTCACCTGTATGTCGGGGCCACATCCAATTATCGGTATCACCACCAAATTTCCCTATATTTGATGGTGGAGCGCCAACGAGTCTTACATCTTCAAATATTTCATTAACGAATAGGAAATACCTGTTTCCAAGAAAAAACGACTTCACAACGGCTTTGTAATGGGTGTCTTTCGTAGCTTCTTCCTTGATGTTTTTTATATGGCTGTTTATCAGCTCTTTCCTTTCAGCTTCAGTCATGTCAGTATTAATACTATCAAGTACTCTGGCAGTTACTTCTTCCATTCTAACAAGGAAAGTAACTGTGAGGCCTGGATTTGTAAGCTCTTCTGATTTATCCTTTGCCCAAAACCCGTTTGTCAGATAGTCGTGTTCAATGGAAGAGTGTTTTTGAATACTTCTGAATCCGCAATGGTGATTAGTTAAAAGAAGTCCCTGGTCAGATACAACCTCGCCAGTGCAACCACCACCGAAAATGACTATAGCATCTTTTAAACTAGAATGGTTCACACTGTAAATATCATCAGCCGTGATCTTCATTCCCATTGCCTGCATCTGAGCCTCATTAAGCTCACCAAGAAATAAGGGTATCCACATACCTTCGTCGGAACGAGCCTGAAAACAAGTGGCAAATACTATAAGTGCAAGAGTAAGTAACTTTTTCATAATGATTATTTTTTTTCGTACAAAGATAATTTTTCCATCTTATATATCAAGTTATCATAAAAATTATAGTAATAATAATTTATTAAGTTTTAAATACCTGATTATGATATTGATAAATGCTGATTCCCAAAATGGGACAAATTTATTGAAGTGTTTATAATCCAATTAAGCAGAAAGATAGTTGTCAAACAAGTTATAAATATGTACTAAGATTTAGTTTGTTGGTGACAATTCTTCTAATAATGCATTTACTAACCTGTTCAGGGCTTTTTTCTTTGAGCTATAATTCATATCATAAGAGTTAGTTAAGGATTTGAATGATACGTTTCCGTAATTCCATCCTACGAAAGCATCTTTTTCCAGATCAGGTTTGCCATTGTATTCCTCAAAAAACTTAATATAAAAATCATTTCCATTATCACAGCCGGAAATATAAAATTTGAAAATGCCACCAATATTGCCTTCATCAACAAGTGTTATTCGGCACTCCATCATTGAAACCCTGCAATCAACATAGTTAATATTTTTCCAGTTGTCGAATGTTGTATTTATACCACTTTCCTTAATTTTGAAATTTTTGATTTGGTTTGGGATATCGAATTGGACATCCAGAACTTCTAAAATAATATCAGTATCAATAATATCACCAATTTCGGAAAGACTATAACTGTGATTATCAAGCAATTTGTCAAGTAGTGTGTGGTCTTTTACAATATGGCCCCTTATAATAAGTTCTTTCTCTATCTGTGCAAATATCAAATTCATTTTTCTTTGCTCTTCTTCAGGCATTGATGAAAAGTTTGGAGGAGTTCTTAGAACAAATTTTATTTTAGCTTTAGAGGATAAATAATTACCAAGCTCGTCTGACTTAACAATTTCATTCTGTTTTGTAGAATCATAAATAACTGTACCTGTATATATTTTGTATGACCCACAAGATGAAACGAGTAAACTTGTGATTAATGTTACTAATAGTAAAGCCTTATTCTTCATCTGTAATTAATGTTTATAAACCAGTCCACTAAAATAAACGTTTAATTTATTTATTCCTGTTGTGAAAATAATAAGATTCCTGATTAAAGAGAGTTCAGCAATCCTTTCATTTGTGATAGTGCTTCCGCTGCATGGTTGAAATATTTTAAGAAATCTACTCTGATCAAGATATGCAATTGTGTTGTAGTCAAGTTTGTAGGGCTGTGGAATATATCTTTCAATAATATAAACTTCACCATTGCAAAAGGTTTTTAAGAATCCTTGTTCTTCATAAACCATAACCATATCGACAACATCATAGAACTTAGGTTCATAATCTGATATAGTAGTCACGCCATCTTTATCAAAGTATTTGAGTTTGTCCATGTTATCAACATAAGCCAACATGTCGTCGCCAACTTTATAAGATTTTGGAATAAATGGTTCTATTTCGGAAACTTCCCCATTGATAAAAACACTAAACACCTGATCCGGAACATCGTAAAAGGCGACTATATCTCTGCCGGCACTATAATTCATCTCTTGTGAATAATCATCGAGGACAATAGTATTACCTTGATAAAAGACAGAGAAGTTTTTTGTTGAGCTATTAACCCAGGCAACAGTATTATCACCTGCCTTGAAAGATTCTATGGGATTATAAATTAGACCGTCTAAAACTGTTACTACGCGACCGTTGTAGTATATTTGCATTGTTTGTTTTATCTTATCGTGCCAGGCAATTAAACTATCCTGCACAATATATCCATCACAGGCTGTACTTAGTATTCTGGTCTTGCCATTATCATAAACGTTAAGTTGTTCATAAATGGAATAGCCTAGAAGATAGTCTGTAGCAGTGTATTTTATCGGACTTCCCTGAATGAGTTTTTCAACTTTCCCGTTTCTGTATATTTTTAGGTTTTCACTATTATCAATGTAGGCAATCAGAATACCTCCTACCTGATAGTCTTGTATTTCAAGGAATTCAAGCTCTGTAAAGATTCCGGCTTCAAAAGCCCAAAAATGATGAACATTATCGTTGAAAGCTGCAAGAGTTTGCGAATTTACATTAGATTGAAGCAGAATAAATAATATAGGTAATAGTGCTTTTTTCATTTTTATATTTTTTGTTAATAAATGAGAAAAATGTACAACAATTGGACCAAAAAAATATTTAATATTTATAAATTAAGGAGACTACTTCATAGCGATAGTTTCAATCTCTATCATAACTCCAAGAGGTAATTTTACAACCCCGTAAGCAGCTCTTGCAGGAGGGTTCGCCGGGTAATATTCTGCATAAATTTCATTCATTGCTGCAAAATTTTCCATATCATCAAGCAGGCAGGTAGATTTTACAACATTATCAAATTTATATCCGGCAGCTTCTAAAATAGCACCAATATTCTCAAATACTTGTATTGTTTGCTCTTTAATTCCTCCCTCAATAATTTTTCCTGTTTTAGGATTGATGGGAACCTGCCCCGAAATAAAAAGAGTTCCATTGTGTTCTACAGCCTGGCTATAAGGACCAATGGCTTTGGGTGCATTTTCTGTTTGAATAATCTTTTTCATATCTGTTTGTTTTTGTGATTAATAGTCTCTAAAATCCTTTTTCTTGTCAAGCTTAAGGTCTTGCAATAAACTCGATTTTATATTAATTGAAAAGTTCCAGCTTTGTTGGAATCCAAATGGAATCCAGTTGAAACTCATTTCCCAGCAATGCAGATCGCGATAAACCTCTATAGATGTAAAGGTAATATCCCCCTTTTCAAAATCATATCCTGAGCGAAATCCCACTTTCCATTTTGGAGTAATATTCACATCTCCTGAAAAGGATAATGTTTGCACTAATGTCCTGACTTTATCAATTTCATAATCGGTATATCCATTATAATACTTGTATGTTGTAGTGTAGTTTAGGTTATAGCCAATACGGAAAGACCATGGAATATCCCAGTCAACGTAATCTTCTAAATTCTGTTGTAAATCCTCAACCTCTTGTTCTGAGGCGGAATTTGGTTTAATCTTCTTTTTTGATTCTTTATTTGATGACAAATTGTAGTTAAGCCCGACAGTCCATCTGAACATTTCCGGTCGAAAAATCTTTTTGTTCACATTCCATTCAAACTTGTTAATTCTCCTCCCTTTTTCATCCAGAGCGTAAGGGTCAAATGAGCTTCCAAATCTGATATTAAGCTTTTTAAATATTGTTGTATATCCGACAATTGTCAGAGGACTAAGATTTAGTGAATCTTTCGCTAAATTATAAGATGTTGCAAAGGTAAGATCGTCGATTAGAGTAATTTTTTTTGTTCCGCTAATGGTGTCTTTTCTAGCACGAACCTTCATCTGTAAATTGTTACTAAGTCGTAAGCCCACGTTCCCCGATTTTCCAGCCGGCGCAGTTCCGTAGATAAAACCGTCATAATACGAATATCTTTCCTTGTCACCACTCTCATTGATGTAATAGTTATAGTAACCCCACCCTGGAGAGCTAAAGTCAGGATGCCAGGTGAACGATAACGACGGCTTAAAAACATGCCGTATTGCATTTATTGCTCCCCCTTTAAAGGCATACATGCCGTACATCGTAGTACTCATACTAGTTGTAAAGTTGAAGTCACGAACTGCATTAAACCCTGTTATCGTGTCGACTCCAACAAATCCAGCTACAGGTTCGCCATTGATTAATATCGTATCATTATTCCATGACTTAACTTGCTTCTGGCTGTACCATCTCTCAACATAGTTGAAGCTGTTTGCCCATACAATGAATTTTGCAAGTTTTATTGCCCCTGTAGATAGCTGAACATTGTTTTTAATCCCGTTTTTCATTTTGCTGTATATGTCATTGTCAAAGAACAGGGAGTCGTATGTATTAATACGGTTTTGTCCGGCCATATTGTAATTAACGCTGATATTCTCATACCATTTTGGCTTTCCGATTTGTATCTTTTTTCGGAATGGATAAAAACGGTTTACCGAAAATGTTAATGATGGAAGTGTGAGGTTTAGTTCTTTAGTGATAGTATTTTGAGATAAGTTACCCCCAACATTCAGAAAATACTTCCCTCCCCAGCTTCTTGAATAATTGATGCTCGATTGAAATGTGTTTGACAGATAAGCATTTGAATTTACAGGATTAAACTTATTATATTGTGAACTTACAATATTTACATTTGCTGAGAAGTTGCTACCTGGCCTGGCCTTAGCATCCTGATTGTGTATCCATCTAACTGAAAAGTCACGGTTTCTTGAATAATCAGGAGAACCTTCTTCTCCAAGAACATTAATGGCATAATTTGCATTAAAATGGCCGTTATATTTATAGCGCTTCCTGTAGTTCATACTAGGTTTGATTGCCCAACTTCCCAAAGAATAAATATCGCCTTTGATCGTGAAGTCCATATAATCATTTATTGCCCAGTAATATCCGCCATTTTCCAGATAGAAACCTCTTTGTGCAGATTCTCCCCATGTTGGTATTATGATACCTGATCTTTGCCCCTTACTGTTGGGGAACAGACCGAAAGGAACAGCAATCGGAGTGGGAACATCTTCGACAACAAAATATGCTGGTCCTGTAACAATTTTGTCATCGGGGATAACTTTGGCTTTTTTAAATCTGAATTCATAATGTGGGTGATCGAGATTGCAAGTGGTAAATTTTCCCTGGTAAATATTCATAATATTATTCGGAAGTTTTTTTATTGTTGTTCCGTGCAAATGCATATCGCCATCCTGAGTAAGAACAGTTTCGACAAGTCCATTTTCAGTTTCATAGTTGTACTTCATTTGTTTGGATTTGAAACTGTTTGCACCTCTTGTGAAAACCGGAAGTCCAGTTTCGCTCCCCAATGAATCAGTTAAACCTTTCGCTGTTAAAGTGCTGTTACTAAAATCAATTTCAACATAATCGGCTTTTATATTAATATCTTTAAAACTAATATCATCATCTTTATACATATAAATTTTTTGAGATGATAAATCGAAACGGATAGAGTCTTTTGCTGAGTAGTCAACCCTCGACTTTATTGCATCCGGAGAAGGTCCGTAGCTTAAAGTGGTTTTGTTTAACAATAATGTATCACTTTGTTCCATAGCAATAGTGTCAGGAGTAACTTTTTGAATCGAGTCCTGTGCACCTGCCATTGGAAGGTAAAAGATACTTACCAGCCAGAATAATAATCTAAGGCCTTTTTTTGTTAATAATTCAGTTGACAATTTTATATTAAATACTTTTATTAAATATTAACTTTGCAGGATATACAACAGAACATTTTTATGGTTCAAAACTAAACAAAAATATAGTATTAAGTTGAAACGAATATTTTTATTTTTTGGTATTTTATTTTTTTTACTGACTATCAGTCGGGAACTAATAGCTCAGGTTGATAACAAAGTTACAAAAGTTGTCATTGATGCCGGCCATGGTGGTAAAGATCCGGGAGCCCTTGGACACAAATCAAAGGAGAAAAATATTGCTTTGAGTGTAGCTCTTAAAGCTGGAAAATATATTGAAGAAAATTTGGAGGATGTTAAAGTAATTTATACCAGAAAAACTGATATTTTTATTGAATTACATAAAAGAGCACAAATAGCAAATGAAAGTGGAGCCGATGTGTTTATTTCCGTTCATTGTAATTCAAATAAGTCCTTACTACCCTTTGGTTCAGAGACATATGTGATGGGGCTTCATAAGACTCAGGATAACCTGGATGTCGCAAAAACAGAGAATGCAGCTATTTTTTATGAGGAGGATTATAAGACTCAATATGAGGGGTTTAATCCAAATGCTGACGAGGATTATATTCTGCTGTCAATGTTCCAGAGTGCAACGATTAATGAAAGTATTGATTTAGCTCAAAAGACTGAGACTCAGTTTAGAGACAGAGTTGGTAGAAAAGACAGAGGGGTAAAACAGGCTGGATTTTGGGTGTTATACAAAACAACAATGCCGGGAATTCTTATTGAGCTTGGTTTTTTGAGTAATTCTGCGGAGGAAAAGTTTTTATTGTCTGAAGAGGGGCAAGTATATATGGCATCAGCAATTTATAGGGCTTTTAAAGAATATAAGAAAGATTTTGAGGAGGCTAATAAAGATCTGAAACCTGTTGTTACTGAAACAGAGGCGAAACCTGTTGTTTATTACCGTGTGCAGTTTGCTTCATATAAAAAAGAGCGCTCACTTGATTTTCGAAAGTTCAGAGGGCTTAGTGATATCAAAATGTCTATGCAGGATGGACAATATAAATATACAACTGGCAACTTTGTGTCTTTTAATGATGCCTCAACATTAAAATCGGAATTGCGTAAAAATGGATATGAGGACGCCTTTGTTGTAGCTTTTTTCAATGATAAAAAAATCACTTTGAATGAAGCAAAGGCATTACAGAAATAATAAATTTCTTGGAAAAAGCAATTACGTGTTAAAAATTGAACTATTTTTGTAGAAAACTTGCGGAAAATTGAAAATATCAAAAGAGTTTATAATAGGATTTGTTGTGATGGTTGCCCTAATTCTTTTTTTTTGGGGCTTTAACTTTCTGAAGGGTAAAGATATTTTTTCGCATGAACAGGTTTATTATTCTGTATATCAAAATGTAAACGGGCTTGAAAAGTCAAATCCTGTTTTGGTAAACGGTCTGACGATTGGGCGGGTTAGGAGTATGAACTTTACTTCATCAGGAGCAACTGACATTATTGTTGAGATTGTAATCAAAATTCAGGTTGATATTCCTGCAAATTCAGTCTCTCGTATTTACAGTTCCAGTATTCTGGGGTCAAAAGCAATTGAGATAAAACTTGGTAATTCAAATGAATTGGCTCAACCAGGAGATACCCTGACTTCCCAGGTTGAGGAATCAATAAAAGATGTCGTAAGTCGTGAATTGCAACCGTTGAAACTTAAGGCTGAGAATCTTATGAATTCTATTGATTCCGTAATGTCAATGCTTGAGAGTTTATTTAATAAGACTAATCGTGGGAATTTAGGAAAAAGTGTTGAGCATATTGCGAATTCATTTGAAAACCTTGAGAATACGACAGCCACCCTTGATACTTTAATGAGAGATCAAAAGAACAGGATAGCTCAGATACTGGAAAATATTGAATCAATAAGTTTAAGTCTAAGTGCAAATCAGGACAATTTTAGTAATATAATGTCGAACCTTTCTACTTTAAGTGATACTCTGGCAAAAGTGCGGATAACTGAAACGCTTGCTTCGGCAAACAGAGCTATGAATGAATTCTCTGCAATAGCTGCTGGAATAAATAGGGGAGAAGGAACTCTTGGAATGCTTGTGAAAGACGACTCACTATATATCCATTTGCAAAAATCGGCCAGGGATCTTGATCTTTTACTTGAAGATATCAGAAAAAATCCTAAAAAATATGTTAAAGTGTCTGTTTTTTAAAAAGTGATTATAACTCATTGATGCTTTTCAGTATCAATTCAATAGTTTTATAAATTTCGTCATCATTTATTATCAGAGGTGGTGCTATTCTAAAAGCATTTGGTCTAAAAAGAAACCTGTCAGATAGAAGACCGTTTTTTAGAAAGTTGCTCATAAGCCGGTTCATTATTTCTTTGTTTTCCATATCAACACCGAGCATAAGCCCTGCCTGACGTATTTCTTTTATTTTCGGATTTTCTTGTAAAGCATCTTTAAAAATCCTGCCTTTCCGGTTTGCATCCTCAATCAGGTTATCTCTAGTGAGAAAATTAAGGCTTGCCAAGGCTGATGTACAACTCACAGGATGACCTCCAAATGTTGTGATGTGACCGAGTTCGGGATTATTGGTGAAAGAATTCATAATCTCTTTTGAGGATGCAAATGCACCAATTGGCATTCCACCCCCCATTGCTTTTGCCATTGTAAGGATGTCGGGAATAATTCCAAAATTTTCAAAGCTAAACAACTTTCCAGTTCTGCCAAACCCCATTTGTATGTCATCAATAATCAATAGTGTTCCGGTTTCATAACACTTTTTTCGTAGTTTGGTTAGGAAATTCTCTTTTGGAAGAATAATACCTGCTTCCGCCTGTATGGTCTCAATAAAAATAGCAGCGGTTTTATCAGTTATCTTAATCAGTTCTTCAAAATTGTTGAATTCAAGAAACCTGACTCCGGGTAAAAGCGGACGGAAAGCATATTTTAGTTTTTCATTTCCAAGAATACTCAATGCGCCTTGCGTTCCGCCGTGATAAGCATTTTTGAAAGCAAATATCTCAGTTCTGCCCGTATATCGCTTTGCAAGCTTCATCGCACCTTCATTAGCCTCGCTTCCTGAGTTGACAAAATATATCGAATCTAGTGTGTGCGGAAGATATTCCGTTAGTTTTTTAGCAAGCCGGACCTGTGGCGACTGAATATATTCGCCATAGACCATTAGGTGCATATATTTATCAACCTGCTGCTTTATTGCTTTTATGACTTCTTGATTACCGTGTCCGATATTGCTAACAGCAACACCTGAAACAAGGTCGGTATATTCCTTGCCCGATTTGTCGTAAATGTAAATTCCTTCTGCTCTTTCCATTTCAATAGCAAGAGGAGCTGAAGATGGAAGACCCATATATCTGAAAAATAATTCCCTGTTTGTCATTATAAAATAGTTGAA
>JAOZLR010000259.1 GCA_029934735.1 Bacteroidales bacterium | reverse complement strand
AACATTTTCGGCAGGATGTGATTTCACAATAACAGTACCCAACACTTTATTATAAGGAATATAGATAGTCTCACCTTTCTCAGTTTCCAGAATAAGATTTCTACTCTCGAACCCGGTAATCCTGCCGGCGTATTCACCAATTTTGACAGTTTCATTTTTCAAAAACCTCCCTGAAGCCTTAAAAACGGCACCCGCAATAAAGTCGCGCAATGAAAACCAGGAGACAGCCAAAACAAAAAGAGATAGTATTATGGATAACTCAAGAGCATAAAGTCTGTTGCCCTCCCAAAGATACTGAATTGCCCAGATTATATACACAAACCAGGCTGCCATTTCGATAACAGGTAAATAATTTGATAGTACCTTCCTCCATTTTTTTCGAACAGAAATAAAAGGAAGTGACTTGTTTAGCACCCGAAACAGAAAAAATATTATTATGGCTATTAGCAAAAAGAGATAAATTTCTCCTCGTGATAATTCCCAAAAATCAGTTTCCATAAGTTCAATAATTAATTAATAACTAACAGGTTTTACAATATTCCCTTAGAAACAAAGAACTCAATCAGATATGGATAAACCGCACTGTCAATATCATAAAGGCCACTATCGCGCATCCTTATCAGGATACCAGCCCTTTCCATACTCTTTAGTTTCTCTCTGAGCTCATTAAATTTTTTACTATCTCTATTACCGTTATTTTCAAGCAATAATATCCCGGCTAATTTTCGAACTGACAAAGCTCTGTGCAAAATTATCTGAACCAAAACTACATACCATTCAGGGTTCATCATTTCAAAAACCTGAATATCGGGATGTTTAGGCCTATTAATTAAAATATAGTTATCTTTCACATCCTCCACATTAGCAATCCATGAATACATCATATTTCCAACATTCCCATTCGTAATTGAAAAGTGTCTTGAAAACAACCTTGCATAATCCCAGTTGCCTGGTATCGGATTTTTTCTATCGGAAAGCCTCAGCTTATAATTGCCTGAATTGTGCCTTACCATAACAGCTTCGTGCAATTCCTCCGCATTCATGGGTTGTAACTTAATAACATTCAGAAAATAATTCCCAACATTCTTCACCCGTGACATTATATCAAAAGCAAAATTATTCATATTAACAATAAACAGATGCCTTTGTCCGAATTTTGCAATTAACCGTAACAACTCATTAACAACCCCAAGGCCATTAAGACTACGCTCATAGAAGAGCTCAAAATCATCAAAGACAATTATCGAATTATCTGACAATTTATCCAGAATAACATCAGGTGACTCATCTGACTCAAAAGTATCAGATAGAATTTTTCTGAACAGCTTCTTATCCGGATTCCCTTCTGCCGGAGGGATGACAAAGTACACTTTTGCTTCATCAAGAAAACTATGAATAATCTTTTGAACAAAGAAGGTCTTACCTGATTTTCTGTCACCTGTAATCATAATTCCTCCCTGCCGTCCTTCTCTGAATCGCTTTATCGACTTTTCAGCTTTATCCATCTCACTCTTTCTGCCAACCCAGAATTCAAGGAAATTCGACTGACTACTAAGATAGAGCTGACTATAGTAGAATGGGATTATCTCACTTTTTCCCTGCTTAATCTTTACCTGATCTATCATATTCAGTATATCATCCAAATCAGTCTTGCCTGAATTTTCATCAATTAATTTACCAGCCTGAATAACACCCGAACTTTGCCTGTACCATATTTGTCCTATTAGGTGATCAAAATATCTTTTTACTCTTATTGCTGTCTCTTTCAACAGGTTCAGTTGTTTTTTAGTCTCTTTGCTCCATACATAATGTTTCAGATTATATGTATTTCTTGTAAAAGCAGATATTGAGAACAGATCATCAAGTTTTTGCAGCTCAGAATAAAAAATAGAATCAACCTGTTGAATAACTGCCTTAGCCTCATTCTCCATCTCAATAAGTCTGTTAGTATGCTCTTCTATTAACTTCTTAGTATCGACACCTGGATCATCACCATTAACTATGAAAGATACAGAGCTTACAACTTCTTTCAAAGTAATATTAAGCTCTCTTACTTTGTCGCCAACTGTTGCCCCAAGAGAATGAGATAGAGGCTCGATGCATTTTGTCTGCACAATGTAATTAAGAAGCTGTGAGGCTGAAATATTCAGTGTCTTCAGGTAGTCGAACTGAAGATTCTCAAAATCATAAAACGATTCCTTTTGAATGACTTCAACCGTCTCGGGAAAATTTCGTGTTGATTGTTGGATTTTACGCCCAGTCTCATTCAGCGAGTCACGGAAATAGACTGATAAGTCTTCCCGACTTCCAAATTTTTCCAGAAAGTCACTCACCTCTTCACTATTGCTTTTTTCGTTTTTATTAAATTGCAACAGTGCTTGCCTAAATTCAATTATTGTATTAATGAATTTATTTTCATATACAATATCGATCCTCTGCCAAAGATTGATGTAAACAGTTGCAATTTTTGACTTTACCGACATCAGCCAGCTTTCAAGATAAGCGTAACCATAAAGAAGCGACTGGCTTTTAAGCCAATTTTGCGGAAGAGTGATGAGATTTTCCCGTAGTTCGCGCACAACATTTCTTTTGAAGCGTTTCTTAACAAAACTGTTGGTGTTAGGTTGCGACAGGGTATCGCTTAACTCCTGAATAGTATTGAACATACCCTCTCTAATTGATATGGACAACACAGCAAATGAATCAATATTACTTCTCTCTATTTTTCCAAAAAGCACATTTACCTTTTTTCTTTCCTCTTTGACTGCCTCCAAAGTAAGATTTTGTTCTGACAACTGCATTCCAAAACTATCAAAGCTATCAGCAACTGATTTAGTATATTCGCGTGCAGCAGTTATATTCCGGAATCCTGCCAGTCCATAGTTAGTAAACATCCCATACAACAAGCTGTAGGCCTTTCCTGGAAAATATGACAGCACCAGTTTACGATACTTAATTTTATATTTAACCTTCCCATTGACAAATATCTTTTTAATCTGCATCAGAAACTGAAACCAGATAAAAGAAAGAGTCTTATGCTTCTGTCCCTTTAAAGACTCCACATCAATCTCTTTAACAACCATATCAGGGATGCCGGATAATATTTCTTCTATCTTATTAATGTAAGACTCGATTCCGGCTTGAAGTACATCGCTATGATACTTCGATTCTGTGAGAAGAATACTTTGTAATTGCTTCCTGTATTTTACAATGTAGTTCTGCAATAATTTCAGGATGCTGCTGTTATTAACAACCTCGTTATTTACCAGTTTTGTCTCAAGAGCATCAAAGCTTTCTTTAACAAGCTGTTCCAGAGAGTCTAAATATCCGGCATACCACTCCCCGGACTTTTTAAGCAACTCATCATCCACATCATCCAGCAGCTCGTCAATCTTAGCTTTAAATGATTTAAGAGCAGATGCTGATTCAGTGTCGGCAGGATAGACAACTTCAGATATTTTCTCCCTTTTTCGGATAATCAGACTTAAGTCTTTATCAAAACTTTTATCCCTATTTTCAGGTTTATCAAGGGCTGAGACATTGTATTCCTTAAAAAAAGTCGAAGCCTTTATAAGCAGAACTGTACCAATATTATGACAGAGCTTATTGGTTCTTTCAATAAAATCTTTCTCCTTTCCTGCTTTCAATTCAGGTATGCCAAGAATCACAAGATCGGAATCGCGCGACTCTGACTCAACAATTTCATAGAAAGGACGATTTACAATCTCATTATTAACTACCATCACCTCCCCTCTGATTCTTAAATGGTCAAGCATTATTTCAGCCTCCTTCTGAATCCTTGATTTTTCATCATTCCTTCTGTTAACAATAAGAAGGCGTATTACTGAATCTCTCCAATTTTCGGAAAGCCAGATAAACTTGACAAGCGAAAGAGCAAAATTCCCACTATTTCCCCTGCCTCGCCACCAGATATCTATTTTCTTTCTTTTCCCGAATCCAAACCTGAAATCATAATCCATCATAAGGATATTCAGGTCTAAATCACTGAGCGTTCCGACCGTTTGTGCAAATCTTACAGGATCTTTGCTTTTCTGCCAGTTTAACAATATCGTATTCGGCTCAATACCCGAAAATCCGTAGGTACGGGCAATCATTTCAACACCTTCATAATAATCTTTGCACTCCTGCCTGCGCGAAAATATTCCTTTGTATTTCCGGCTGTCGTCAGTCTGTAACGATTGCTTATGTTTCGGAAAAAGCACATCAGCCTTTTCATTTTCTATCAGATCAAAATTTGACAGCATTCCAAGACGTCCAACCAGATCTTTACCAAATTCAATAAGGTGTGGCTTTG
>JAOZLR010000258.1 GCA_029934735.1 Bacteroidales bacterium | reverse complement strand
GGTAACTATTATTTTAAAGAGTGCCTCGGATGAAAAGAGCAGGATCATTATTCCCATCACGGCTATTTTTGAAGGACAGCTTGATAAAAGTACTATGGTATGGCTTATTAATAAAAATGATAATACTGTGAAAAAACAAATTGTTGTCGCTGGTAATCTTATTGGACATGATGGCATTCAGATTACAGAAGGTCTTTCCATCGGGGAGCAGATTGTTATTGCTGGTGTACACAGGTTGACAGAAGGTGATGAGGTCAATAATATCGATATTCTTAAATCAAATTAATGAGTCTGAAGTCTGAAGACGGAAGAAAATAGTTTAGTTAATAAAAATATAGTTATGAACATAGCCGGATACGCTCTCAATAATAAACAAGTTATTTACTTCCTTTTGATCATCACCCTGTTGGGTGGTTTTGTGGCATATGATAAGCTGGGTAAAAGGGAGGATGCCCCTTTCGTTGTTAAAGAAATGATTATAACAACCTACTATCCGGGAGCAAGTCAATACGAGGTACAGGAACAAATAACAGAGATTATTGAACGTGAAATACAGGCCCATCCATTGGTGGATTGGATCAAATCTGAATCCAAACCTGGCTACAGTCGCATACATGTAAGTATGTATCAATCAATTGCCGGGGATGAGTTTCAGCAAATTTGGGATGAAATGAGAAGAAAGGTGCTGGATGTTCAGCCCCAATTACCAAAAGAGGCATCTACTATAATGGTAAATGATGACTTTGGTGATGTGTTTGGAATATACTATACGATTACTGCAGATAAAGGATTTTCCTATGCTGAGTTGGAGGACTATGCCCAATACATCAAACAGCATTTGGTAACAGTAGAAGATGTTGCCAAAGTTAATTTGTTTGGAATTCAGGACAGGATTGTTAATGTCTATATTTCTGAGCAAAAACTAAGCAATGCCGGTGTTACTCCTTCGGATATACAAGAAGCGATATCAAAACAAAATCAATTGGTAAATTCAGGCCAGTTACAGACAGGTAACCTTCAGATACGAGTTGATGCTGTGGGAACATTTCAATCATTGGAAGAAATTGAAAATCTCGTTATTACGGGAAAGTCGGGGAACCAGATTCGTTTGATGGACCTTGCCTCAGTTGAAAGAAATTATGTAGATCCTCCACGCACCAAGATGCGGATGAACGGATTATCAGCCATTGGTATTGGTGTAGCCACCAGGATTGGTGGTAATTCAGTAAAAATGGGCGCAAAAGTAGCTAAGGAACTAGAGGATATTGAAGCCTTATTACCCCATGGAATAGAAATTAATGGCGTCTATCATGAAGATCAAATAGCTGTTGAAGCAAACAATGGCTTTCTTGTAAATCTTGCTATTTCGATTGCCATTGTTGTATTACTCTTACTTTTCTTTATGGGTGCCCGTGCCGCGATACTGATAGGAACAAGTTTGCTTTTTACAATTGCAGGCACCCTGCTGTTTATGATGCCGGCTAATATTGAATTACACCGTACATCACTTGCGGCAATAATTATAGCCATGGGTATGCTGGTCGATAATGCCATTGTTGTAACCAGCAATGCGCAAGCATCAATTGCACTTGGCGTGAAACGAAGGAAGGCCCTTGAAGATGGGGCAACCATTCCCCAATGGGGTTTATTGGGGGCAACACTTATTGCAACCCTTTCTTTTCTTCCACTTTATCTTGCCCCGAACAATACTGCTGAGATTATCAAACCGCTATTTGTAGTACTTGCCATAGCATTAACACTTAGTTGGATATTTGCCCTCGTTCAAACAACAGTATTTGGTGATTTTATTTTAAAAGAAACAAGTGGTACCGGCGGTAAAGATCCTTATGATACGCCATTTTATCATAAACTTACTTCATTCCTTGAAGCTGTAGTTGCCGCACGATGGCTTACACTGGGCATTGTAGTTGGTTTGTTTTTCTTAAGTATTTGGACATTCAAATTTGTTAAGCAAGATTTCTTTCCTGCAATTAACAAAAAACAATTTAAGGTAGATTATTTCTTACCACAAGGCACAGACTTAAATACTCTGGAAAGGGATATTGTTAAGATGGAAGAGTTTCTGCTTGCCCGAGATGATATTAAAAATGTTTCCATAAGTTTAGGAGCACCTCCTTTGCGCTATTATCTTGCAACTATTTCCTGGAGTCCGCGTCCTCATTATGCAAACCTTGTAGTTGAATGTGATGATTATAAGGCTGCTGATTCAGTAATGGTTCTTTTCCGGAAGCATGTTCTCAGTAGCTATCCTGATGCGATGGCAGTTTTTCATAAGTATAAGGTTTCCCCTTATCCTGATGCGGTAATAGAAGCCACTTTTGACGGGCCCGATGAGCATGTTTTAAGAGATCTGGCAGAACAAGCTAAAGCAATTATGCGTGCCGAACCAATGGTTAACAGTGTAAGGGATAGTTGGGGAGAAAGAACTTTTAAAATTGAACCGGTATATTCTCAGAATAAAGGCCGGATTGCGAATGTTACAAGAACCGAAATGGCCACTGCCATTCAGCGGGTAACCGATGGCCAGAGAATAGGGGAATATCGTGATGGAGACTGGGTATTGCCCATTTTGTTAAAGGATGTAAACCGCGATAATTATGATTATAGCAATTTTGGAAGCATTCCAATTATGAATGCTGGAGGTTCTATTGTTGCACTCGATCAAGTTACCGATGACCTTAAATTAAGCTGGGAAGCAATGAACATTAGAAAGTACAATAGAGAATTAAGTATTGTAGCTCAGTGTGAACTTGAACCGGGAGTAGGAAACAAAGATGCCCAGGCCAAACTTTTCCCACTAATAGAAGCCATTGAATTACCTCCGGGATACACATTGTGGTGGGATGGTATTTATGAAGACCAGACAGATTCAACCAATGCCATTATGGCGAATATGCTGCTAACAATTATTATAATTCTCTCCATTTTAGTATTTCATTTCGGTGATTTAAGAAAAACAACCATTGTAATACTGATGGTTCCATTTGTTATGATAGGTGTTACTTTTTCATTTCTGGCCTCAGGATTGGTCTTCGGGTTTTTTGCAATTCTCGGCCTTTTAGGACTGGTGGGAATGGTTATTAAAAATGCGATCGTATTATTTGATCAGGCCGATGAAGAAGTGTCAGCAAATGGGAAGTCAAGGTACCAGTCAATAATAATCGCTGCCCGATCAAGGAGTATTCCTGTTGCTATGGCAGCCGGAACAACCATCCTGGGTATGGTTCCTCTTTTGCCAGACCCCATGTTTGGTGGAATGGCTGCAACCATTATGGGAGGTTTGTTTGTCGCATCAATTCTTACAATTATTGTATTGCCGGCCATGTATGCAATCTTTTTTAATTTGAAAAAGGAACCACTTTAAAAAAGGTTTATTTCAACAAAGCAAAATTATTCACACAGGATATTAAAACTGAAATTATTAAAACAAATGCAAAGCAAACTTCAAGAGCTCACGGAGAAAATATACCAGGAAGGCATTGAGAAAGGAAACGAAGAAGCTAAATCTATTGTTGAAGCTGCAAAAAGGAAAGCTTCAGAGATTGTTGAAGCCGCAAAAAAAGAAGCAGGACAAATTGTAAATTCTGCTCAGAAAACTGCAACAGAAACAAAGAAAAATACTGAATCGGAAATTAAGCTTTCTTCGAAACAAGCTGTTAACGCACTTAAACAACAAATTACTGATGTTCTAAACAGCCAAGTTATTGGAAGTGCAACCGGTGAAGCTTTTGATGCTGAATTTACCAAAAAGATTGTTGATACGACTTTAAAAAATTGGGCAAAAAATCAAACTTCCGATCTTTCAGTTTTAATTTCTAAAGAACAGGAAAAAGAGCTTTCAGCTCACTTCAATAAATCTTTAAAAGACCTGTTAGACAAAGGTCTTGAAATTAAGTTTGACACTTCTGTTAAAGCCGGTTTTCAAATTGCACCTAAAGATGGTAGCTATAAAGTGAGTTTTACAGAAGAAGATTTCAACAACTTCTTCAGGCAATATCTTCGCCCGAAATTAATCGAATTATTATTCGCATAGGAAATCTGTGAACATGAGCAGACAACACTATTTCCTTGTTGCAGGATTGCCGGATATTTTTTTCGATGATAAGAAAATCTCTGTTTCTCTGAATGAATTTCGTAGCTATCTGAAGGAATATCTTACAGAGCAGGAAATGAAACTCATTGACTTGCACTATTGGCGTTTTGACAACATAAACATTCTTAACAGGCTTGAGAATCGGGAAAAAGAACATAATACCTCAGGAAATCTTGATACAGACGAATTAGACGAATTATTTTC
>JAOZLR010000257.1 GCA_029934735.1 Bacteroidales bacterium | reverse complement strand
AAGATACAAACCTCGTAATCTACACTCCGGCAGTTCCCAAAACACTTACTGAATATCAATATATTAAATCAAAAGGCATTCAAATAAAAAAACGTGCTGAAATACTTGGTGATATTTCAAAGGAATATAACACCATCGCTGTTGCAGGAACACATGGCAAGACAACTGTTTCAACAATGATTGCATGGCTGCTGACCAATTCTAAAACAACCTGCACTGCAATTCTTGGTGGTATCTCCAGGAACTTCAGCTCTAATATCTTGCTTTCGGATGCATCCGAAATACTTGTTACTGAAGCCGATGAGTTCGACCGGTCATTTCTTCATCTTCATCCTATGTTTGCAGTAATAACCTCTACAGATGCAGATCATCTTGATGTTTACAATAACAAAAACAATCTTATTGATTCGTTTTCACAATTTACAGGTAAAGTAAAATCCGGTGGCACTCTACTAATCAAAAAGGGTGTTGTATTAAATCCCGACTCTAAAAATCACAAAATATACTCCTACTCACTTGACAGAGAGGCTGACTTCTATGCAACAAATATTAGATTATTTGAAGATAAATACACCTTTGACCTTATTACACCGGAAGGAATTATCAGAGACCTCACTCCAGGAATACCAGGCCTGATAAATCTTGAAAATTCAATTGCAGCACTTGCCACTTCATTTCTTTATGGTGCTAACGAAAAAGAATTAAGGAAGGCATTACCAGAATTTAAAGGCATCAAACGCAGGTTCGACTATCAAATACGCTCAAAAAGTATAATCTTTATTGATGATTATGCACATCATCCGGTTGAGATATATAGTGTTTTGAATTCTGTAAAAAGTCTTTATCCTGACAAAAAGACACTGGCAATATTTCAGCCACATCTATATTCGCGCACAAGGGATTTTGCAGATGACTTTGCCGAAAGTCTTGATCTTGCAGATGAGATTATACTTTTGCCAGTATATCCTGCACGTGAATTGCCTATTGAAGGAGTATCGTCAGAAATAATCCTGAATAAAATGAAAAACAGAAACAAATATATATTTTCAAAATCAGATTTACTCAACAAGCTCGAAGAATTTGATTTTGATATACTTATAACTCTTGGAGCAGGCGATATTGACAGACTTGTTAAGCCGATAAAAGATTTGTTAATAAAAACCCAATCTCAGGCAATATGAAAAAGACATTCAAAATAATACTTTGGATAATTATCATAGCCGGGATAATAGTGGTTGGTGGTTTCATCAATATTGAAAAGAAAAAAACCATTTGTAAAAAATTTGAAGTCAACATTAATTATGATAATTCCTATCCTCTGATAACAGTTGATGATATTAAAGATAAGGTTTATAAATTATATGACTCAGTTGTTGGCAAAAGGCTGGTTGATATTGATATTGAGAAGATTGAAAGCATTGTAAATCAAGTTAAATACGTGGCAAAAGGTGATGTTTATACAACTTTGAGAGGAAACCTGGAGATAAATATAATTCAACGGAAACCCATTGTAAGAATAATAAACAGGAAAAATCAAAGTTTCTATATTGATCAGACAGGAGTGCTATTCCCACTTGGAAAAGAATATTCAGCAAGGGTCATTATTGCTAATGGAAATATAAAAGAGTCGCTTAACGATACTACAAAACTTTATTGCTTTGAAGAATTCAGTGAACTTAACATTTTAAATCTATCTACTTTACAAAAGATTTACCTTTTGGCAACATATATAGACCGTGACGATTTTCTAAAAGCACAGATTGAGCAGATATATGTGAACAAAAGCTCTGAATTTGAATTAATACCCAAGGTTGGGAGACATGTGATCATTTTTGGTGACATTGATAATATGGAAAAGAAATTTAACAAACTGCTTGTGTTTTACAAAGAAGGTCTTAATAAAACAGGATGGGATAAATACAAAGTTATAAATTTAAAATATGATAATCAGGTAGTTTGCTCTAAATAAAAATTTAGAACAAAAATTTGAAATAAAATAAATATCAATCAACATAAATTAAACAGATGAAAACATCAGATATCATCGTCGGTTTAGACATCGGAACAACTAAAATTGCTGCTATTGTCGGCAGAAGAAACGAACACGGTAAAATTGAAATTCTAGGTCATGGGCGCACAGAGTCAATAGGTGTGAAACGTGGTGTTGTCTCAAATATCGAGAACACTGTGAACTCAATTCACATCGCCATTGACGAGGCATCTAAAAAATCAGGGGTTGACATTAAATATGTTAATGTCGGGATTGCAGGCCAGCACATTAAAAGTCTGCAACACCGCGGTGGTATAATCCGCGAGAACTACGAAGATGAAATAAGCCAACATGATGTTGACCGGCTTCTAAACAATATGTATAATCTGAATATGAGTCCGGGTGAAGAAATTATTGATGTTATTCCGCAGGAGTATATCATCGACAATGAGCAGGGCATCAAAGAACCAGTTGGGATGCTTGGCAACAGCCTTGAGGCCAATTTTCATATCATTATTGGACAAACTACAGCCGCCAAAAACATCTATAAATGTGTAACAAAGGCAGGCCTTGAAGTTGTGGATTTGATTCTTGAACCTATCGCATCCGCCCAATCTGTATTGAGTGAAGAAGAAAAGGAAGCCGGAGTTGTTCTCGTTGATATTGGGGGTGGAACGACAGATATTGCAATTTTTCAGGATGGAATTATCAGGCACACAGCCGTGATTCCGTTTGGTGGAGATGTTATAACTGAAGATGTTAAAGAGGGTTGCACAATAATAAGAAAGCACGCTGAGGAGCTAAAGGTTAAATTCGGGTCTTCACTGGCAAGTGAAAACCGCGATGATGAAATAGTAGCAATTCCAGGACTACGTGGAAGGCCGCCAAAAGAGATTAGTTTAAAGAACCTGGCAAACATCATTCAGGCAAGAATGGAAGAAATTGTTGAGCACATCTATTATGAAATAAAAAACTCCGGATATGAGAAAAAACTAATAGCTGGAATTGTACTTACAGGTGGCGGTGCATTATTGAAACATCTGCCGCAACTCACCGAGTTCATTACAGGTATGGACACAAGAATTGGTTACCCCAATGAACACCTTGCAAAAGATGTCCTTGAAGAACTTGCAAGCCCGATGTATGCAACAAGTATCGGACTGGTAATAGAAGGTATGGACAGATACAATAAAGAGAAGGAAAACTATCTGAAGATGGAGAAACCTCAGGAAGTTGATGAAGAAACTCCTGAAAAGGATGAAGAAATTGAGAGCGATGAAATAAACAAACCAGTCAGCTTTCTGAAAAAGATACAGGATTTCTTCGAAAAAGACGGGCTATCATAACTTCGAAAAATATTAACATACAATTTGTTAATAAAAAAAAGTTCAGAAAAATAAACCAAACAGTTTTAGATATAATTTTAAATCCAAAAAATAATGGATAAAATGCTCAAATTTGACTTACCAAAAAACCAATCAGCAATAATAAAAGTTATTGGAATAGGCGGTGGTGGCAGCAATGCTGTTTCATATATGTACAATCAGGGAATTAAAGGTGTTGACTTCATAGTTTGTAATACCGATGCCCAGGCACTCGAAGCAAGCCCGGTTCCTATGAAGATTCAACTTGGGGAGAAAGGACTTGGTGCAGGATCAATTCCTGAAGTAGGCAAAGAAGCTGCAATTGAAAACATTGAAGACCTGAAACATATCCTTGAAAAAAATACCAAGATGGTGTTTATTACAGCCGGAATGGGTGGAGGTACAGGAACTGGTGCTGCTCCTGTTATAGCCAAAACTGCAAGGGAGATGGGCATTTTAACCGTTGGAATTGTTACTATACCGTTCTCCTTTGAAGGAAGAAAAAGAAAGATGCAGGCCGAAGCAGGAATTGAAGAACTGAAGCAAAATGTTGACACACTCCTTTTAATCTGCAATGACAAGCTCAGGGACCTTCACGGTGATCTTAAATTGTCTGAAGCGTTTGAAAAAGCAGATAGCATACTCTCAGTTGCATCCAAAGGTATTGCTGAAATAATAACAGTTACAGGTTATATCAATGTTGACTTTGAAGATGTTAGAACAGTGATGGAAAACAGCGGTACCGCTATAATGGGTTCTGCAACTGCCGAAGGAGAAAACAGAGCTATCAAAGCAGTTGAAGAAGCACTTGCCTCACCTCTGCTTAATGATAACCAAATAAAAGGGGCAAGTGATATATTGCTCTATATTTCCTCAGGTAATGAAGAAATCACAATGGACGAAGTTTCGGATGTTACTGATTTCATTCAGGAAGAAGCCGGACAAAGTGCAGAAATTATCTGGGG
>JAOZLR010000038.1 GCA_029934735.1 Bacteroidales bacterium | reverse complement strand
TAACCAAAACAGTTAAAAAAATATATTGGTTTTATCTTTTTTATAATAAAAGGTTTAGTAGTTTTGCGCTTTGTTATTTCGTTCACAATAAAAATAAAAAAGTGATGGACAGTTTATTCAGAAAAGACGCATTAAATTACCATGCGCAGGGCAGACCCGGTAAAATTGAGGTTATCCCTACAAAACCATATTCAACACAGAGGGACTTATCTCTTGCATATACTCCGGGGGTTGCTGATCCTTGTCTTGCAATAAAAGATAATCCTGATGATGTGTTTAAATACACAGCTAAAGGAAATTTGGTGGCAGTAATATCTAATGGGACCGCGGTTCTCGGACTTGGAGATATTGGACCTGAGGCAGGTAAACCTGTTATGGAAGGGAAAGGATTGTTATTTAAAGTTTTTGCTGATATCGATGTTTTCGATATTGAAGTAAATGAAAAGAATATTGACAAATTTGTTGATACTGTAGTAGCTATTGCTCCAACTTTTGGTGGTATTAACCTTGAAGATATTAAAGCTCCCGAATGTTTTGAAATAGAAGAGAGGATTAAAGCAGCAGTTGACATTCCGGTAATGCATGATGATCAGCATGGTACTGCGATAATTTCTTCGGCTGGGCTGTTAAATGCTCTTGAGATAAATGGCAAAAAAATCGAAGAGATTAAAGTTGTAGTTAATGGAGCAGGTGCAGCAGCAGTTGCCTGTACAAAATTGTATATGAAGCTGGGCGTTAAGAAAGAGAATATTGTAATGCTTGACAGTCGTGGGGTGATACATGTTGACAGAACAGATCTTAATTCAGTGAAAAAACAGTTTGCTACCAGCAAGCCGGTTCATACTCTTAAAGAGGCTATGGTTGGGACCGATCTTTTTCTTGGTTTGTCTGTTGCCGGTGTTCTTAAAAAAGATATGGTTAAATCAATGGCAAAAGAGCCAATAATTTTTGCACTGGCTAATCCAAATCCTGAAATTTCATATGAAGATGCTGTTGAAGCGAGAGATGATATGATTATGGGAACAGGTCGTTCTGATTATGCGAACCAGATAAATAATGTACTCGGGTTTCCTTTTATTTTCAGGGGAGCACTTGATGTAAGGGCTACAGCCATTAATGATGAGATGAAACTTGCGGCTTCAATTGCTTTGGCTGACCTTGCCAAGCAACCCGTCCCGGAAGAGGTAAATATTGCGTTTCACACAACAAATTTGAAATTCGGCAAAGAGTATATCATTCCTAAACCAACTGACCCGAGACTTATTGAACATGTGGCTCCTGCCGTTGCTAAGGCTGCAATAGATTCGGGAGTTGCCAAAATAACTATCACTAACTGGAGTAAATACAGAGAGGATTTGAGAAAAAGGCTTGGTTTAAGCAACCCGATTATCAGGCAAATGAAAACAAGATCGAAGCGTAATCCAAAACGTGTTGTCTTTGCTGAAGCTGAAAATTACAAGATGCTTAAAGCTGCTGAAATTGCTATTAATGAAAAGCTGGCTATACCAGTTCTTCTCGGAAATAAAAAGGTAATTAAAAATCTGATTCAAGAGAATGAACTTGAACTCGAAAATGTTGAAATTATTGATCCTAAAGCAAATTCAGAAAAAGTTAGAAGAAAAGAATTTGCTAAGATTTATTGGGGAAAAAGACAACGTAAGGGTGTAACAATGACTTCCGCATTGGATTCTATGTTGCATAGAAATTTCTTTAGCCCGATGCTGGTTGAAGCCGGTTATGCTGATGCTATGATCTCAGGTCTGACACGCAATTATCCGGATACTCTGAGACCTGCCCTTGAGATAATAGGAAAGCGGGAAGGTGAAAAGATAGTGTCGGGAATGTATATTATCAGCACAAAAGAAGGCCCGTATTTTCTGGCAGATTGTACCGTTAATAAAAATCCTACTGTTGAGCAAATGGTGGAAATAACTTTGCAAACTGCTTATGCTATTAAACAGTTTAAGGTTGAACCGCGAGTAGCATTCGTATCATATTCAAATTTTGGTTCAAATAACGGGCGAGTACCAGAGATGCAGAGGAAAGCAGTAGAAATTTTACACAGGGAGCATCCTGAACTTATTGTTGAAGGCGAGATGCAGGCAAATGTTGCGCTTAATGCGGACATCCTGAGCGAGATTTTTCCTTTTTCCAAGCTAGCCGGAAAACCTGCAAACACCCTCATCTTCCCATATCTAACAGCCGCTAATATAGCATATAAGTTGCTGCAAAGTGTTACTAATAACAGGATTATTGGTCCTATTATTAACGGAATGAACAAATCTGTTCATGTGTTACAGATTGGCAGCAGTGTTAGCGAAATTGTTGACATGGTTATGATAGCCGTTATGGATGCTCAGTGTGTTGAAAGTAGAGAAAAAAATGAAAATTGTCTCTAAACAACTTATTTATAAAACATTCTAAATCCGGCTTGAAAAGTTTTTATATTTTTGTGAGCTGAAATTCAGAATTTTTATACTTAAAAATATTACGATATGAAAAAAATAACAGTTATTGGCGCCGGAAATGTAGGAGCCACTTGTGCTAATGTAATTGCGCATAAAGATTTGGCAAGAGAAGTAGTTCTTCTTGATATTAAAGAGGGTGTTGCTGAGGGAAAAGCTCTTGATATTTGGCAGACATCTTCAATTAATAATTATAACACTAAGGTTATTGGCGTAACCAATGATTATCTCCGCACAAAAGGTTCGGGTGTTATTGTTATTACATCAGGAATTCCAAGGAAACCCGGAATGAGCAGAGATGACCTTATAAAAACAAATGCATCAATTGTTAAAGATGTTACCGAAAAGGCAATAAAATATTCACCGGATGCAATAATTATTGTTGTTTCTAATCCTCTTGACGTTATGACTTATGCAGCGTTTCAGGCTGCCAATAAGGATTCGCGAAAAGTTTTCGGAATGGCAGGAACACTTGATACCGGACGTTATCGTGCTTTTTTGTCAACTGCATTAAATGTTTCTCCAAAGGATATACATGGTTTGTTAATGGGTGGACATGGCGATACAATGGTTCCGCTGCCAAGATATACAGCTGTTAATGGTATTCCTATTACCGAATTGCTTGCAAAAGACGAAATTGACAAGATTGTCGAGCGTACAAAGTCTGGTGGTGGAGAACTGGTTAATCTTATGGGTACTTCTGCCTGGTATGCTCCTGGAGCAGCGGCAGCTCAACTTGTTGAAGCTATTGTTGACGATCAGAAAAGAATATTCCCTGTTTGTGCTTGTCTTCACGGAGAGTACAACCTTAAGGAAATATATCTCGGTGTTCCGGTAAAAATAGGTGCTGAAGGAATAGAAGAGATTATAGAGATTGATCTTAATAAAGGTGAAATGAAAATGCTGCAAGAATCAGCCGCTTCTGTAAAGAAAGTTATGAAAGTGCTGGATGACATGAAATTATTCAAATAGAACTTCATTCATCAAACAACAAAAGGGAATGACAGGCTTAGCTTGTTATTCCCTTTTTTTGTTAAACATTAATGATAAGTGCGGTCGTTTGCTGCATCATCATTTAAAAAAGCTTCACCATCCTATTTCAGCATCCTGATCAAATCCATTACAAGGCAAGATGTAACCTGATAATTCTTGCTTTTAAAATAGTTATAAGATACTCTCCCAAAATATAGGCCACCGAAAAATGCCACTACAAAAAATAGATAGGTGTATAGTGCGAAGCCTATACCGCTATATAATCGCAATAAAATAATAAAGGGGATGGGAATATGAATTGATAAAAACCATTGAACTGAAAGTTTTTTTACATTAGCCTGCCAGTATCCGAAAGGGATATTGAAAATTATTATTATTAATGTCAACGTTGCAATCTTCATAGTTGTTTAGAAAAATATTGGATGAAATACAAAGCCCTGTTTCTTATTATATTCCAGTGTTGGGAACGGAATTTTAATAAAACCAAGAAAATTCAGTAGGAATTTTAATCCTGTATGACGAGTTTTTATACGCGAAAGGTCAATATCAAGTGATAGGTAGTATTTACGTACTCTTGGATAATCCGGCAAAGGATTGCCATTATATTCGGGGGGATTTGAATTTGCTCCCAGCATACCCGATGCGCCATATCCTATTGCGACATTTAGCCACCCTGGAAATCTGGAGTCCTTATTATGTATAAATGCTTTTATGTTTCCCGAGAGCCAGTATGTTTGACCATTATAATCTTTAAGCATACTTTCAAAACCACCTGAGCCCAGCAAATCTGGGCGATATTGAGCATATTCTGTCGGGTGATACGACCATTTTAGATTGAGTCTTTGTTCGTCCCAGCCAAATTGTTGTCCAATAAACAGTGCTGTACCCGCAGCGTTAGCAATAATATCTCCGGGTGATGCTCCCCATTCCGCGGAGAAGCCGTCAAGTATCTCTACAATTGTCAAATAGAAAAAACCTGCTGATCCGCCAAGCCAAATTGCCTTTTTCCGGCTGACACCTGCATACCGGTAAAATTCGTAACCAAATTTACCGAGATATGCCGATGTTGTAGCATGGCCGATTTTATCCATTTGCAACCATTCACCTCCGTCGTTAAACCAATGAAATCCGTTTCTCGGGTAATTTTTATACCAGGCTTGATACAATACGGCTAATGTCCCAACATAAATAGCACCTTGAGTAGTTAAAACACAACGAAGTCTTTTTTTATGCAATGTGTCAGGATAGCTTTTAACAAAATAGGGAGTTGATTGAGAATAAACCCCTGTTTCTCTTAAAAATAAAAATGCTAAAATGAATATTATGATGTATCCCGCCCGTTTCAATGTCTTCTATTTGTTTTTCTCTCTGTTATCAAGTGCCCTTCTGTATTTGTTGGCATTAACTATGTGTTGATTATGAGTTTTTGCAAATGCATGATAACCAGAAAAATCATCCTTTGCACAGAAAAACATATAATCTGTATCATCAGCATTTAAAACAGCATCAATAGATGAAATGGAAGGTATGCATATTGGCCCCGGAGGTAACCCCTGGTGTTTGTATGTATTATAGGGAGAATCAAATTGAGTATGTGTATTCAAAACCCTTTTAATGTTAAAATCACCTACAGCATAAATTACTGTCGGGTCGGCTCTCAATCTCCATCCATAATGAAGCCTGTTAAGGTAAACGGAAGCTATTACTGGCTTTTCATCATTCTTATTTGTCTCTTTTTCAACTATCGAAGCAAGAATACTAACCTGTTCAGGAGTCAGCTCAAGTTTTTCTGCTTTTGCCCTTCTTTTCTCATTCCAAAAATTGTTGTACTCGGTGTACATCCTGTCCATAAAATCTTCGGAAGTAATGTTCCAGTAAACTTCGTAAGTGTTTGGGATGAACAGAGTAAGAACATTCTCCGGAGTGAATCCGAAGATACTAATATAAATCGAATCATTAAGCAGTTGTAGTATTTCAGTAGTATCTGGTTCTATCTGGCTTGCTATTCTTCCTGCAAAATCTTTTTTGATTCTTATATTATTAAATGTAAGCATAACAGGAGTTTGCTCACCGGAGCGTAGCAGGTTGATAAGATCGTCGTTACTCATTCCCGATTGTATCTTGTACCTCCCGGAATGAATATTATTTGAAAGATTTTTCTTTTTGGCAAGCCACTCAAAACTAATTCTGTTAATTACAGTCCCTTTCTCGTAAAGAATTGTTTTAATATCTTCATAAGTTGAATTCCTCGGAATATAAATGAACGTTGCCATATCGTCCTTAACCCAGGTATTTGGCTTAAGTATGGTTTTGTATAATTGATAACCGGCAATTCCACCGGCAATTATTAGTACGAGGATTATATACAGAATAATCCTTGAACCTTTTGATTTTTTCTTTTTAAAACCAGAGTTGTATTTTGAGTGATAGTATTCCATTTACTGCGTTGTTTATTGCTAAATTAACTAAATTGTACGTATAAAATACAATTATGTTATCATTTCAAATTTAACTGCACATTACATTGTACGAGCCTTAAACACAAGCATTTTATACCTTATTGATTAGCTGTAACAAATATTCATTTTCCCAGCTATCTTTCGCCTGTATCCACTCTTTTTTTAGTCCGACAATTTCAAATTTATGCTTCTTAAATAACTCTATGCTTGCAAGGTTACTTTCCAATATATTGCAATAGACCTGATGAAGATGAAGTACTTCAAAACAATAGTCTGTTAAAAGACCGAGTGCTTCAGAAGCCCATCCCTTTTTTCTCTCACTTTTCTTTATCAGGATTCCAATTCCTGCTCTTTTATTATTTGGATCGAAGTCGAAAAGGTCTATTGCGCCGACAGTTTTATTGCCACTTTCTGAAATTTTATCTATCATTAGCCGCAACTGCTTCGTTGAATAAATATCCAGATGAGAGTTCATAATGTACTGTTCGAGTACGAATCTCGAAAATGGAGCAACCGTGTTGCTGATGTACCATTGATTCTTGTCATTCTCCCATTCGTAAAGCAGGCTGATATCTCCTGGTTCAATTGCTCTCAATTCAACTTTTTCACCTTTCATAATCTATATGTATTGATTTATGACCCTTTTAATTAAACTAACTTTTTTAGCCAGTAGTTCTTCAGTTTTCGCCTCAACAAGCAACCGAAGATAAGGCTCTGTATTGGATGGCCTGATATTAAACCACCAATCTGAAAATTCAACTCTGTAACCATCAAAATTAAAAAAAGCATCAGGTTTCTCTTTTTCCGTCACAGCTTTTTTAACTGCATCCATTGCTTCCCTCTTTTTCTCAACCCGAAAATTTATCTCACCCGAATTTGCATACTTTTTGATTGTGTCAATTATTTGGGAAAAGGATTTTCCCTCTTTCTTAAATCTGTTAACCAGCTTGAGAACCAACAGGCTTGCCATAATTCCAGAGTCAGAATAATAAAAATCCCTGAAATAATAATGACCGGCAAGTTCGCCACCAAATATTCCGTCAATTTCGCGTAGCTTTAAAGCTGCATAGGCTCTTCCGACGCGCCATGTGTGCATAGCCCCTCCAAGTTTACTGATATATTCTCCAACAGCTTTTGATGTTCTGATATCCTGAAGGACATTCCCTTTCAAATCTTTTTCTTCCAGAAAGTAGTGCCCAAGAAGAGCAATAATCAAATCGGGTGAGACAAATTTTGCGTTTTCATCCACAAACATAACTCTGTCGGCATCACCGTCGAAAATCACCCCGATATCTGATCTGTTTTTTAAAACAGTTTCCTGAAGCTGAACAAGATTTTCCGGAATCAGCGGATTCGGTTCATGATTTGGGAAAGTACCGTCAAGAGTTTCATTAATATAAACCGGTTGCTCTTTCAGTAAATCTTTTATCAATAGCCCTGCCATACCATTTGAACAGTCAATAGAAATTTTCAATCCTGACAGATTAGTCAGATAATTTCTCTGAAAATCCAGATAATCCTCTTTAAAACCATAAGCTACTATTTTTCCTCTTACTTCTTTTGGAGTTATGGCAATATTTTTATTAATCTTTTTCTCAATCTCTTTTAAGCCTGTATCATATCCTACGGGAAGGGCATCTTCTCCTGAAACCTTCATCCCATTGTATTCCTTTGAGTTGTGTGAGGCTGTAATCATTACTGAGGCATCAAAATTATATTTTGCCGTTCCCCAGTATATCATTGGCGTTGTAGTTAATCCGGCGTCAAACACATCTGCACCCGCATCATTAATCCCTTTACAAAGATATTCGAATATTTCCGGTGATGAGACTCTGTCATCTCTTCCAACCAGAACTCTTTTTGCATTTAGCAGTTCCGGAAGGAAAAACCCAATCTTATAGGCATCCTCCTTGTCGAAGTCTGTGCCGTAAACACCTCTAATATCGTATGCATGAAAAGCCCTTATCATTTTTTAAGTTTTGAGTAATCTCTTACTATGTACACATTGTAATCGCCAAGATAACCAAATCCGTATTTCTCATAAAGATTAATAGCCTTTATATTACTTTTCTGTACCTCCAGTTTTATTTGCAAACCTGTAGAGCGCGCAAAATCAAGTGACTTTTCAAGTAATGGCATTGAAAGACCTTTTCCCTGATAATCTGGGCTGACCCCAAAATGATGCAAGTAAAGCCTTCTGCCGTCTGTACTCATCCACGATGTGGCCATCAATTTTCCTGTTTCCGTATCATCCATAACCAAAAGTTTCCCGCCAATGCTAAGAGTTCTTTCAATAGCTTTATCGTCATCACCCCTGGCAGGACTTCCCATTCCTGTATCATTCCACAACCTGGAAACAGCATTAAAATCTCCAGGTTTATAATCCCTTATTATAAAATTTTCGCCATTCATTTTCAAATCTCAATTTCACCTGAAAAAACTCTCTCTGCCGGCCCTTCAAGCCAAATGTCAGTAAATTTATCTTCTATATTTTCAAAATAAACTTTAAGTCCTCCCCCATCAGTCAGGATATCAAAGGAGCCCTTTTTAACACCCGTGATTACTGCTGCTGCAAGTGCAGAAGCCGTAACTCCTGTTCCACAAGAGAGAGTAACATCCTCAACACCACGTTCAAAAGTTGCTACCTTTAGCTTATCACCATCCAATTCCACAAAATTAACATTTGTACCACCAGGCTGAAACCTTTTATCCCATCTTACCTTTTTCCCTTCATCAAAAATATCTCTCTCTTCAATACTATTTACAAATTCGATATAATGAGGAGAGCCTGTATCAAGAAAGAAATAGCCCTCCTTTTGCTCTGAAAAAATTACATCCTGCATCTTTAATGACACTACTGATATGTTCCCAAATTCTGTAAGAATTTTAGCTTTGTGAATACCATCCACTGCCTGGAATGATGTTTCTGAATCAATTATATTCAATGATTTGGCAAAAGCTGTGATGCACCTCCCACCATTGCCACACATCGTACCTTCGTGACCATCGGCATTATAGTACTTCATAGCAAAGTCAGTTTCAGGATGGCTGTTAAGAGTCATCAGCCCATCAGCTCCTATCCCAAGTCTGCGATGGCATAATGCGGATATGATCTTTTCTTCCGGACTAAAAATATCGCTCCGGTTATCAATAAGAATAAAATCATTTCCTGTCCCGTGATATTTATGAAAGACAAGGTTCATTTGCACTTCTATCTTCTAAGTACCGATAGTATCGGCAGCACAAAGTTAATCGTATTTATTTAATTAGCTGAATAATTTTCATTTCAACCACCGATTTTCTACTTGATAAAACAACCTAAACATTTCGTTCTCAGGTTAACAATATTTAACATTCAGTATAAAACAGGTTGAATATTCAGTCGTTGTTATCTAATATCCGGCAGAAAGTACAAATTGATTTTAAATTACAATTTCTGAATAATAAATAAACAAATTTGAATTTATGTTGTTCTACTAAATACTATTGCTATGAAAAAGATATTTGGAATATTTTTACTTACGGTTTTAGCCGGTTTTATTTCGGTAGCTATATATAAGGTTTTTGAAAAAAATTATTTATCAGAAGTTAAGGTAATACAGGAGCAAGTTCCTGTTGTTCAGGCAAGCTACACGTCACCGATACCGGTTGTGGGGCCTGATTTTGTTGATGCTGCTGACAAATCGGTACATGCAGTTGTTCATATAAAATCGGAACTAAGACGAAGAAATCAGGTTTACAATAACTTCTTTGACTTTTTCAATGATTACTTTTATGGAAATCAAGGTATTCCTGTTCCAATCATTGCAACGGGATCAGGAGTAATAATTTCGCCTGATGGTTATATCGTAACTAATAATCATGTTGTTCAAGAGACTGCCCGTCTTGAGGTAACTATTAATGACAATCGAACTTATGATGCAGTACTTATTGGGAATGACCCTTCAACCGATCTGGCTTTGATAAAAATTGATGCCAAAGATCTGCCCTATCTGAATTATGGCAATTCCAACGATTTAAAAGTTGGAGAGTGGGTGCTGGCTGTTGGGAATCCGTTTAATCTTACATCTACTGTAACGGCAGGGATTGTAAGTGCAAAAGCAAGAAATATTAATATACTGGGCTCTAATACTGCAATAGAATCATTTATTCAGACTGACGCTGCCGTTAACAGAGGAAATAGCGGCGGAGCACTGGTTAATACAAAAGGAGAGCTGATTGGTATAAATGCGGCTATTGCATCAAATACCGGAAATTATACCGGATATTCCTTTGCAATACCTGTAAATATTGTAAAGAAAGTGATGGATGATTTCATGAATTACGGTGGTGTGCAAAGGGCATATCTTGGAATTACATTTACCGAAATTGATAGTAAATTTGCAAAGGAGAAAAAACTTGATGAAGTCAAAGGTGTTTACGTTGTAAAGGTTCTTGGTAGTGGGGCCGCTGAGGCCGCCGGAATCAAGCCAGGGGATGTTATTGTAAAAATTGATAATCATAAAGTTGATTCAAAATCAACATTTCTTGAGGCAGTTGGAACACATCGCCCGGGAGATAAAATTGAGATAGAGGTTATGCGCAAAGGGAAGCCGGAGCAGCTTGAAGTTACACTTACAAACAGCAACGGCAACACCGACCTAGTAAAAAATAGCTACATCAGAATATTTGGTGCGTCATTTAAACCTTTAACCGATGGAGAGATGTACTATTTAAAAATTAACCATGGTATAAAAGTTGATAATGTCGACGGTGGTAAATTCAGGGATGCAGGTATAAGGGAAGGATTCATAATTTTGAATGTTGATAATAAACCGATCTTTAGTGTTGACGATCTAAAAATAGAGACCGAAGGAAAACGTGGAGGAGTACTAATAGAAGGAATTTATCCAAACGGACAAAGTGCCTACTATGGTATAGGTATTTAGGATAAAAAGTGAATTGATAAAATAATAAATATCAGCAATATATAGTTAGTATATCAGAATTAATAAAAAAAGTGCCTGAAATATTTGGCAGGGTTATAAAAATGTCGTATGTTTGTGTACTTTTTTGTCGTCTGATTAAATTATTGATAATCAAAGTGTTAAGTTAGAAAGAGAGCGAAAAAAATGAGACAATTAAAAATTACAAAATCAATCACAAACCGTGAAACGGCTTCTCTTGACAAATATCTTCAGGATATTGGCAAGGAGGAGTTGATTACTGCAGATGAAGAAGTTCAGTTGGCACAACGTGTAAAGCAAGGTGATGACATTGCCCTTGAAAAATTAGTAAAAGCCAATCTGCGTTTTGTTGTCTCTGTAGCGAAACAGTATCAAAATCAGGGTTTGAGTCTTCCCGATCTTATTAACGAAGGGAATCTTGGACTTATTAAAGCTGCCAAAAGGTTTGACGAAACAAGGGGTTTTAAATTTATCTCCTATGCCGTTTGGTGGATCCGTCAGTCAATATTGCAGGCACTGGCTGAACAATCCCGTATTATCAGGTTACCATTGAACCAGGTTGGTTCATTAAACAAAATTAAAAAAGCTACTTCCAAACTGGAGCAGGAGTTCGAGAGAACACCATCTTCGGAAGAGATAGCCGAAAAACTTGAAGTGCCGGATTACAAAATTACTGCTGCAAAAAAAATTGCCACAAGGTACATCTCTATGGATGCCCCTCTTACGCAGGATGAGGAGACAAAATTTCTAGATGTTTTTGTTTCTAATGATTCTCCAACAACAGACGATGGACTTATCAGAGAATCACTGGCAAGAGAAATCCAGAGATCACTTTCAACTCTTTCAAAGAAAGAAAGAGATGTAGTTAATTTGTACTATGGAATCGGGATGGCCCACGGGCTTACACTTGAAGAAATTGGTGCTAAGTTTGACCTTACCCGCGAAAGGGTTCGCCAGATTAAAGAAAAGGCTATCAGAAGGTTAAAGCACAATTCAAGAAGTAAATTACTAAAAGCTTATTTGGGACAGTAACAGAAAGTAAAAAAAATCGTAAAAAAGGGATTACTATTTTTGTAGTAATCCCTTTTTTTATACTTTTGACGCAGTTTTTAACAGATTGACCAATGCTAACATATTTTTAATTTATTCTTATGGAAGATAACAAATTCAATTCAAAAGATTCAGCAGTCTTTGAACATTCGTTAAATAAATGGATGGAAGACGAAAAAGCAGGATTTGATTTTATCAATCTTGTTGGTAAGCTTTTTTATGAAAAAAATGTCGAACTGATATTATTTAGAAATCAGTTAATTGACAGAACTGCTAGTGTAATATTGTACAAGCACTCATACGCAGCTACAATTATTGGTAAAAAACTCAAAATTCAGGATTCTCTTATCCTGGCAAAGGCAATAAGTACTCTTGATTTGCCTCCTTCAAAGCTTGATATTGGAAAGCTGAATATGGAATGGACAAATGAGAGAGAAAAGTATAAGAATGATCCTAATGCCTTTCTGCAAGTAAAACTTAAAGATATCATTGGTAAGGGGCCAAAATATAATAAACCTGTCGATGTTGTCCTGTTTGGCTTTGGGCGTATAGGCCGTCTGTTACTTCGTGAGCTAATCATTCAGGGTAACGGAACTCAGTTAAGGCCGCGTGCAATTGTTACACGTAAAGTTACACCTGAAGATGTTACAAAGCGTGCATCGCTTATAAGGCATGACTCTATTCACGGTCCTTTCCGTGGAAATGTAACTGAAGATCCTGAAAACTTTGAAATATATCTTAACGGGCATACAATCAAAATGATCGAAGGCTCAAACCCTGAAGATATTGATTATGAGGCATACGGAATTAAGGATGCGTTAATAATTGATAATACCGGTATTTATAGAGACAAAGATGCTTTAAGCCGTCATTTGAAAGCTAAAGGTATAAGCAAAGTTTTACTTACAGCACCTGGAAAAGGAGAAATGCCTAATATCGTTTATGGTGTTAATCACCTGGATTTTAATGTTGATGATAATGATGTTTGGTCAGCTGCTTCCTGTACAACAAATGCAATTGTTCCTGCTTTGGCAGCAATTGAAAACACCTTAGGAATAGAAAAAGGTCATATCGAGACGATTCATTCATACACTAATGACCAGAATCTGCTTGACAACTATCATAAGAAGCCAAGACGAGGTCGCGCTGCTCCGCTTAATATGGTAATTACGTCAACTGGTGCCGGCTCTGCCGCTGCTAAAGTTATTCCAAATTTGAAAGGAAAATTAACGGCTAACGCAATCAGAGTTCCGACTCCTAATGTTTCTCTTGCAATACTCTCGTTATCACTTAAAAAGGCGACTACGAGAGATGAAATAATTGAACTATTGAGGTTTGAAGCATTAAGAGGGAAATTTGTTGAGCAGATTAGGTTCTCAGCTTCAAATGAATCAGTATCATCCGACTTTATTGGTGATCCGGTTGCTTCCATTTTCGACAGCCCGTCAACACTTGTTTCTGCCGATGGTAAGAATATACAGCTCTATATGTGGTACGATAATGAATTTGGATA
>JAOZLR010000256.1 GCA_029934735.1 Bacteroidales bacterium | reverse complement strand
GTTTTAAGTTTTAATGTTTGGTTCAAAGATATGAAATATATTTGCAAAAAATTATTTCAATTGAATAATCTACTGAAAAATATTGTAGCTGTCTTGATTGCCTTCTCAGCAATATATGTAATAACCGGCTGCTCGCAACAATCTAAAAAGAATCCGATTCTTAATGCCGGATATTACCTCAATCATAATGACACTGTAAAGTATGTTGGGATGGATAATTGCAGAACCTGTCATTACGAGGAGTGGGAATCATATACCAGAACAGGTATGGGAAAGTCTTTCAATCATGCTACAACAAAATATAGTGCAACTGTTATAGGCCCCGATTCAATACTTTTTGACCCATATAAAAACCTCTATTACAGACCATACTGGGAAAATGATTCCACCCTAATGCTCCACGAGTACAGGCTGGAAGGGAAGGATACTGTTTTTAGCAGAAGAGAGGTGGTCGATTATGAAGTAGGTTCAGGTGAGCATACCAACTCACATGTTTTTATCAGAAATGGATACGCTTTTCAAATTCCTTTTACATATTATACACAAAAGGGGATGTTTGATCTTCCTCCGGGATTTGAAGGAGGACACAACACCCGTTACAGCCGGAAAGTTGGTCTTGAATGTATGTCCTGTCACAATGGATTCCCTGATTTTGTTCTTGGCTCGGAAAATAAATATCGTGAAATAAAAATGGGAATTGATTGTGAGCGTTGCCATGGGCCTGGTGAGATTCATTCAAAGTTGATGCAGGAGGGATTTGAAGTTGATACAGCCATATATATAGACTACAGTATTGTAAACCCACTAAAGCTTTCACCTGAGTTGCAAAACGACCTGTGTGCACGTTGCCACCTGCAAGGGACAATGGTATTGAAGTCGGGGAAAAATTTTTATGATTTTATAGCAGGAATGCCTTTAACTGATGTCCTGGATGTTTTTATGCCTTTTCATGAAGGCGGAAAAGAAGACTTCATTATGGCATCTCATTATGAAAGGATGCGCGAAAGCAAATGCTATATTGACACTAAAGGTACTGATGGAGAGCTTACCTGCCTGATGTGTCACATACCTCATGATCCCATCGAAGAGACGCCGGCAAAACAATACAATGACGCCTGTTTGAATTGCCATAAACCAGACATAAATTATTGTGATCTGCCTGAAAAGGAAAGACAAAAGGAGAATAATAATTGTTTTGTCTGCCATATGCCAATGTCTTCAACAAGAGATATTCCTCACGTAAAGATACACGATCATAAAATTGCAAAACCCAAAACTCCTGAAGAGTTGAAGCAGCCAAGAGTCTTCAGAGGACTTATTGCAGTTAATAATCCCGAAACTGACAGCATTACAGTAGCAAGGGGCTACTTGCAGGAATACGAAGCATTTCAGCCTGATCCGCAATATCTCGATTCAGCATATAGTTATCTGAACATTAAAAAATACAATGGGCAAAATACCATTTGGTTTAATGCGATTATCAATTATTATTTTATGAAAAATGATTATAATTCAATAATCAAAATGGTTGAAAACCTGGGAAACAGCGTAGTGATTACGAAATATTTAAATGAACAGGATTATACTAATTATGATGGCTGGACTTCATACCGTATCGGACAATCATTTGAGAGTACAGGCAATCTGCTGATCGCAAAGTACTTTTATGAAAATGCTATTTACCTTGCAAAATATAACTTAGATTTTCAGAATAAGTATGGAACGCTACTTTCGGAGGAAGGTGATTTTGTTAATGCAAAAAAAGTTTTCGGTTTTATTATTTCGGAATATCCTTATCATGTTTCCGCTCATATTAATCTCGGATATGTTTATTCGCGTACAGGTGACATGAAATTGGCAAAGAACGAATATGAGGAAGCTCTGAGTTATGATCCCGATAACATTCAGGCTCTTATAAATATTTCCGGGATTTGCATGTTCCAAAATGAGAAAGAGGAAGCCAAAAGCTATATAGAGAGGATTCTTAAACTTGAACCTGATAACAATAAAGCACTTCTGCTAAGATCAAGAATAGACTGAGACTGATGGGATGCATAGTTTTGAGGATGCAATTTACAAAAATCAAAACAGTATTTTAATACAACATCCCAAAGGTTTATCCGTTTTAGTGAAAATAGCTAAATTTAACACAAAAGATTCAGAACATTTTTTCATAAATTGACGTTTAAACTCTTGTCAATGAAACATTCATTAAAATATTTTAATGACAAGTTCCACGAGACAAATAAAATAAATAATTACTTGTGAAAAGGAAGCCCATAATAATATTATCAGTGATAATTTTACTGCTAATGGCAGGGATTTTTCTTACTACTACCTACTCAACAATTTTTGGGAACAAGGGTAAGTGGGAGAAGATTACTATATTGGCAGGCAGGCATTCATTTTACCATTCTTTCCATATTTTATATGATGTTGATGAAATTGACTTTTATTTTAAAACCAATGACTCCTGGTATTATAAAGAGCCTGAGAGGAATGGGTGGAATAAAATTCACGGCTTCTCATACGGAAATCATCACGACCAGTCATCAGCCCGCCTTGTTTATAAATGCATTGATGATACTTTATTGCTTGTGGGAGGATACTGCTGGGTGGATGGCGTAAAACCTGACGACGGAGTGGGGCAGCAGGCGACCTTGGATACAATTGAACCTTTTAAGACATATCATTGTAATATTAAGTGCGAAGACGGAAAATTCAAATTCAATTTTGAAGATAAATACTGGGAATGTCCTGCCGGTGAGCACGAAAACTGGGGTTATCTGCTGGAGCCTTATATTGGTGGCGTTTTCACCCTCGATCATGACTGGACAATTGACATTAAGGGTGTTCCGGTTAAAAAATAAAACCAATCATTCGCCCCAAACAACCTCAAAGAGAAAAACTGAAAATAAATTTTCCTTATTCTTGTTTTATGAACAATAGTTCAATAATTTTGCGCTTCTAAACTTTGTTTTAATGGAACTAAATCATATTGCACTTACAGTAACTAATCATCAGGAGATAACCAATTTTTACCAGGATATTCTCGGATTTCAGACAATGCGTGTTTTTGACCTGAAAGAGGAGTTGTCCGAAAAGATATTTGGTATTCCCGTTGATGTAGCCATTGCAGTTTTAACAAGAGATGAGCTATCACTTGAAATTTTCATCAGCGATACTCCCATAAAGAACGGATTTGGACATATTTGTCTTAATGTGGAAAAGAGGGATGGGATAATCAGAAAAGCAAAGGCCATGAATTACAAAGTCGTTAGTGTTGACAGAGGCTCCTACGATTTAGTTTTTATTAAAGATAAAAACGGAAATTTGTTTGAACTTAAAGAAAAAAGATAATGTATAAATATATTTTTGGTCCGGTTCCTTCGCGCCGCCTTGGAATGTCGCTCGGTGTTGACCTTGTGCCGCACAAAGTCTGCTCGTTAGATTGCGTTTACTGTGAATGCGGAAAAACAACAAAACTCACAACAGACAGGATGGAATATATTCTGTATGATAAGGTTACTGATGAACTCAAACACTTTATTGAAAATAATCCGGCACCCGATTATATTACCTTTTCAGGCTCTGGTGAACCTACATTGAATTCACGGATTGGTGATGTTTTGGAGTTTATTAAAAAAATAAAACCAGACATTCCGGTAGCTGTATTAACTAACGGGACTCTTTTTAATGACAAACAGGTAAGGAGCGAGATTATGGATGCAGATGTTGTGTTGCCCTCTCTTGATGCTGCGTCACAAGATGTTTTTGAAAAGATTAACAGCCCGGACCAGAAGTTAAAAATTGATGAGTATATTGACGGGATTGTAACATTCAGAAATGAGTATAAAGGAAAAATCTGGCTTGAGGTTCTTATAATACCGGGATATAATGACAGCGAAAGTGAGCTGACTTTATTGAAAAATGCTTTTATCAGGATTAAGCCAGATTCCATCCAGGTAAATACCCTTGACAGGCCGGGAACAGTTGAAAACTTACGCTCTGCAACAAGAGCCGAATTGGAGTGTGTGGTTGATTTCTGGGATATGGACATTGTTGAGATAATATCCGCTGCTCCCGATCGTAAAAATATAAAATCATATCGTGAAGACATTGAAACAGCTATTCTTGAAACAATTTTCAGAAGGCCATGCACGGTTGACGACCTTGTAAAAATCCTGGGGCGTCATATCAATGAGGTGAACAAGTATCTTGATGTTCTGGAAGCTGAAGACAAAATTGAACATACAAGACAGGAAAGAGGGGTGTTTTATAAGGTTACCCGTTCATAACAGGGAAGAGGGATAAGCCCGTGTTTTGTTTTATTCCTCAAAACCTCTCCC